>NZ_JALJRI010000090.1:0-267 GCF_024519795.1 Micrococcus sp. Mcc89
GGAGTTTGGGGATGGCCACATCGATCGTGCCGGCGCGGGTGTCCAGGGGTCGGTGGCGGTAGCCGTTGCGCTGCGCTGTCCGGTGTTCGGAGGGCTTGCCGTACTCGGCCCCGCAGACCGCGTCAGCGTCGGCGGAGAGCAGTGCGTTGATCACGGTCTGCAGCAGGTGGCGCAGCAGGTCTGGGGAGGCCTCCCCGAGAGCTTCGCGCAGCAGGCGTTCAGGGTCGACAATGTGTGGAGCGGTCATCGTGGTGATGTCCTTTCGAG
>NZ_JALJRI010000091.1:0-1114 GCF_024519795.1 Micrococcus sp. Mcc89
ACCAGCGGGAAGAAACACTGGCCGCCTATGGGCAGAACTCAATGGCCCTTGACAGGCGTCGGCACGAACATCTCCCCCTCTCGCCAGACCTCGGCCAGGTCGAACAGCAGGTGTACGCGCAGCGGCCGGTCCATCAGCCCTTCTTCCTTCTCTGTCTCGTGCTCTTGCAGATCACGCAGGATGAGTTGTTCAGCGATGGACGGCCACCGACCACCGGCCACGGCGGCGACACGGGCGAGGGGGCGCCACTTCTCCCGATGCCGCGCCACGCACCCGGGCGGCAGCTCCGGGCGTGCCTCTGCAACGGCGTCTCGCGCCGCGTCCATTGACTCGGACAGCTGCACTTGCAGCTGGTCGGCGTCGTCCTCCAGGTCTTCCCAGTCGGACGGCTCGGCGGTCCCGTCGAGGTCGGGCATCAGCAGCACGCGGATGCACCGTGACCGTGTGTCGTCCGGCAGGTTGGGGTTATTGCCGGCCAGGGCGACGGGGGCGAACGTGGACATCTCACGAGCTGTGTAATTGCCCTCGGAATCCTTCACGAGCACGGGCCGTGATCCGCCCCGTTTGTAGCCGGTGTTGATGGTCGCCAGGACTCCGGCCATGATCGGATTCTTCATGTCCAACGAGCGGTCCGCCTCGTCGATGAGGATCGTGCGAATGCCGCTCTCCAGCACGCGGGGCAACAGGGCCTCACTGGAGATGGTGGACGCGGACAACGGGTGGCGGGCCAGGTGGGCCAGGTGCTCCAGACATGTCGTCTTGCCGGACCCCGGCATCACAGAATCAATCTGGAGACGCGGGGACGTGTAGGTCTGCTCCACCACGTAGGTATGCGCAGCCCACAGGGTCAGCAGGTGAATGTCCTCCGGGGTGGTCGTGCGGATGAACCGGGACAGCCATCCGTCTACGGCGTCCAGTATCGGACCGACTGGTCCGGCCTCTCTGGTCGAACCGGACGGACCGGACGAATGGGCCGAACCGGTCACCTCTGACCAATCCACCTCTTCCTCGCTCGGGATCATGCGGCCATCCCCTCATTGATGTCTGCACGGGCGGCCGCGGGTCAAGCCCCTCGTGATGGTGTAGCGGTCTGATCCTTCATGGGGGTCAGGCG
>NZ_JALJRI010000092.1:0-264 GCF_024519795.1 Micrococcus sp. Mcc89
CCTTCACCGCCGGCCACATGCTCTTCGGGGTCACGGCCATCAGATTCGCCGCGTAATGGGTGCGGCAGCGTTGCCACACGGCCCCGGGCAGGTTCGCCGCCACGGCTTCCACGAGGCCGCGATGGGAGTCCGAGGTCACCAGTGCCACCCCGGCCAGCCCCCGGGCCACCAGGTCCGCGAAGAACTCGTTCCACGCCGCACCCGTCTCCGTGGTGGCCACCCTCAGCCCGAGGACTTCGCGGCGCCCGTCGGCGTTGACCCCGG
>NZ_JALJRI010000093.1:0-242 GCF_024519795.1 Micrococcus sp. Mcc89
TACGCGGCGAATCTGATGGCCGTGACCCCGAAGAGCATGTGGCCGGCGGTGAAGGCCATGCTGCACAGCGTGTACGACCAGCCCGACGGGCCGGCCGTGCAGGCCCAGTTCGAGCGCCTGTTGGACTACGTGCAGGACAGGTTGCCCGCGGTGGCTGGGCACCTCGATGCAGCACGAGAGGACATCCTCGCGTTCACCTCGTTCCCGAGGGACGTGTGGTCCCAGATCTGGTCGAACAACCC
>NZ_JALJRI010000094.1:0-3404 GCF_024519795.1 Micrococcus sp. Mcc89
CGGATCAACCCCTACCTGTGACCACCCCGCTTACACAGACAAGTTGACACGCCCCCCTCCAAGGCCTTGCTCGCGACCGCCGAGGCCCGCCACGTCACACTCGACGCCTCCCGGTTCCCCGGCCTGCCGCTCCCCGAAGTCCGGCCGGTCGACATGCCCGCCTTGATCGCCGGCAAGGATCGGCTCGTCGGGTCACTGCGTGGCGAGAAGTACCTGGACCTGGCCACCGAGTACGGATGGGATCTCCACCCCGGGGACGCCACGTTCGTCGGCACACCCAGCGAGCCGGCACTGCGCGTCACCGGCCCTGACGGCACGGTGGAGACGGTCCGGGCCGCGCACTACCTCATCGCCACCGGCTCCAGGCCCTGGGCGCCGCCGGTCCCCGGCCTGCAGGAGGCCGGTTACCTGACCTCGACCACCGCGATGGAACTGGACCACGTCCCGGAGTCGCTGCTGGTCATCGGCGGCGGCTACGTCGCGATGGAGCAGGCCCAGCTCTTCGCTCGGCTCGGCGTCCGGGTCACCATGCTGGTCCGCTCACGGCTGGCGTCCCAGGAAGAACCCGAGGCGTCCACCGCCCTGGATGAGATCTTCACGGACGAAGGCATCCAGATCATCCGCGGCGCGGTGCCCAGCGCGGTCCGCCGCGACCCGGCCACCGGCGAGGTCACGGTCACTGCCACCACCACTGACGGCTCACAGGAACTCCGGGCGGCCGAGGTACTCGTCGCCACCGGGCGCCGCCCGGTCACCGCCACGCTCGGTCTCGACACCGTCGACGTGCGCACCGGCGACCACGGCGAGGTGGTTGTCGACAGCCATCTGCGCAGCACCAACCCGCGCGTCTGGGCTG
The DNA here is from genome assembly GCF_024519795.1 of Micrococcus sp. Mcc89. Taxonomy (NCBI): domain Bacteria; kingdom Bacillati; phylum Actinomycetota; class Actinomycetes; order Micrococcales; family Micrococcaceae; genus Micrococcus; species Micrococcus sp. Mcc89. Next base: position 857 of record NZ_JALJRI010000094.1, read on the forward strand.
CCGGTGACGTCACCGCCCACCGTCAGTTCGTGTACGTCGCCGCGGCCCACGGCGCCCTCGTCGCCGACAACGCCCTCACCGGCGCCGGCCTCGAGGTCGACTACCGCCACCTGCCCCGGGTCGTGTTCACCAGCCCCGCCCTGGCCGCCGTCGGGATGACCGAACGGCAGGCCTGCGCTGCCGGGATCCGCTACGACAGCCGTGTCCTGTCACTCGCGCACGTCCCACGCGCGATCGTCAACCGCGACACCCGCGGGTTCATCAAGATGGTCACCGACGCCGACACCGGCCGCATCATCGGCATTACCGCCCTGGCCCAGGACGCCGGCGACCTCGCCGCCGCCGGGGTCTACATGCTCGAGGCCGGCATGACCACCAGCCAGGTCGCCAACCTCTGGAGCCCCTACCTGACCATGGCCGAAGGCCTCAAGCTCACCGCGCAGGCCTTCACCACCGACATCGCCAAGCTCTCCTGCTGCGCGGCGTGAACCTGCCCCGCACACAGGGACACCGATAGGGGACCGCCTCGCCCCGGGGCGCGAGACAAGAAAATGGGCGCCGATCAGCCCTACTTACTGGCACCCCTGCGTATCGGACCTGCAACCACCGGGGAGTTCAGTCGATGCAAGAACTCCCGTCCCAGGCCTATATCTGGACGTCTTCACGACCTCTACGTGCTCGACCCGACGAGGACAGCACTGGACGACGCGATGACCGCCTTGCGGCGCCGCCATGAGGCCGCGGTCCGTTTGGGCCGCGTCACCGTACCACCATGACCACGATCGTCACCACGTAAGCCGCGGCGACCAGACCGATCCCCAGCAGGGTGAGCACCACCCCGCGCCGGGCCGGCCGCTGGCCCTCGTCCGGCCCGGGGCCCTTGCCGTGCTTCGCGGTCATCGCGCGCTCCTAAGACGTTGCTCAAGCATGTGCGGCTCTCGCGAGCGGGCTTCCGTGCCGAGTGCTACCAGCTCAGGTCGTGACAGCCGTCGCTGCCGGCGCCCTCCACCTGCAAGGTGGCATGGGCGATACCGTAACGGTCGCGCAGCACCCGGCGCGCGCCGGCAAGCACGGCGCCGTGGTCCGCGCCCTGGTCAGCGACCAGGTGGGCCGTGGCCACGTTCATCCCCGACGTCAGGGTCCACAGGTGCAGGTCGTGGACCTCCTCCACCCCCTCGACCGCGTCCAGGTCACCGGCGACGTCCTCCGGGTCCACCCCTTCCGGGGCGTGCTGGCCCAGCACCGCGATCACCTGCCTGCCCAGAACCACCGCCCGGATGATGACGAAGACCGCGATGAGCGCCGCGACCACGACGTCCCAGATCGGCTGGCCGGTGAGGATGATCAGCACGCCGGCGACCATGACACCCACCGACCCGGCGGCGTCGGCGATCACCTCGTAGTAGGCGCCCTTGACGTTCAGGCTGTCCTTGGCCCCGCTGCGCAGCAGCAGCATGGAGATGATGTTGATCACCAGGCCGGCGAAGCCGACCGCGAGCATGGCGCCGGAGGCCACCTCCGGCGCGTCACCCAGCCGGCTGATGGCCTCGACCACCACGTACACCCCGACCGCGAGCATCGCCAGCACCGCCAACGCCGAGGCGAACACCTCGGCCCGGTAGGAGCCATAGGTGCGTCGCCCCGTGGAGTCCGGCCGGCTCGCGATGCGCGTCGCCAGCAGCGCCGCACCCAGCACCACCACATCGGCAGCCATGTGCCCGGCATCCGACAGCAGCGCCAACGACCCCGACACCAGCCCCGCGACCAGCTCGATCAGGAAGAAGCCCGCCGTCAGGGCGAACGCCCCCGCCAGCCGCCGACGGTAGCGGCCACCGGCATGCCCGGTCGCCGGGGCATGGCTGTGTCCCGCCCCCATCAGCCCTGCCCCTCGTGGCGGGCGTGCTCACGGGAGACGTCCAGCAGCATCCGCACATGCCCGTCAGCGAGGCGGTAGTACACCATCCGCCCCTCCCGGCGGTTCTCGACCACCCCAGCGGTACGCAGCACCCGCAGCACCTGGGACACCGACGCCTCCGCGACATCGACCGACGCCGCCAGGTCACACACGCACAGCTCGCCGGCCTCCAGCAACGCATACAGCACCCGGGCACGGCGCGGGTCCCCCAGGAGCTTGAACAGCCCGGCCAACCTGCCGGCCTCGCGCTCGTCGGGGATCCTCTCCCGGGTCAGCGCCACCTTCTCCGGATGGACGGCGGTGACCTGACACGAATCCAACGGCGTCACACTCATGCCACGACCATACACCTATGCAGATATCAGCAGCGGGAGCCACACATGAGAGGTCAGCAGGTTCTGTATGGTCAGCGCATGCTGACTATTGCTTCGCGGCTGGACGTGATGAACCGGCTGGGCCGGGCGATGGCCGACCCGACCCGCTCCCGCATCCTCATGACACTCCTCGAGGGCCCGAGCTACCCGGCGGTACTCGCCCGCGACCTAGGGCATGTCTGACAATCGTTTTGACCATGCGAGCACAGCATTCAGCACCACAGCGGACCGGTAGACGATCGCGTACTTGTCATACCGG
>NZ_JALJRI010000095.1:0-10338 GCF_024519795.1 Micrococcus sp. Mcc89
CAGCAGTCCCTCCCGGGACCACAGATCAGATGTCAACCAAACTCACGGCAGACCCTTTCCTCCTACGGGTCAGGACGGGGGTGCCGGGCCAGAGGTCTCGGGCGGGCTGGGCACGGTGGGTGGGGGTGAGCGATAAAGGCATGTTCTTTCCTGGGCGGCCACCGTGCGATCCCCCCGTGGATGGAGGGGTGTGGGCCGGGCGGGAGGGTCAGTGGATGTAGGAGAAGACGCCCATCATCCCGGCCTCGGCGTGGTAAGCGTTGTGGCAGTGGGTTAGCCACTGGCCCGGGTTGTCCGCCTCGAAGTCGAAGACGATGGTTTGCCGGGGTTTGATGATGACCGTGTCCTTGCGGGCGCCATGGTCGGCCAGCTGGAAGGTGTGGCCGTGCAGGTGCATGGGGTGCCACATGTCGGTGTCGTTGGTCATCGTGACCCGCACGCGTTCGTCCAACCGGAGTTCGAAGGCGCCCTCGAGGGGGTTGGCCGGGTCGAAGCGTCGCCCGTTGATGCCCCAGTCGTACTCCATCATCGATCCGGTGAGGCGTACCTCGTGGGTCGTGGTCGGGTCCTTGGGTGGGAGCAGGACGGATTCGTGTGCCTTCAGTCGGCTGCCATCGAGCACGGTTCCGCCCAGGGTCTGTGGGAGCCGACCGGAGAGCGTGGTCTTTGGACCGGCTGCGATGATGCCGTAGGCGTGGCCGGTCTTGCCCTCGGGCAGGGCCAGTACGGGCACCGCCTGGTCGCCGAGGGTGATCAGCACGTCCAGGCGTTCGCCCATCCCCAGGACGACGGCATCGGCCTGGCGGGGCTGGACCGGGAACCCGTCGGTGTGGGTGATGGTCAGTTCCTGGCCGGGGATCCCGACCCGGTAGGCGGTGTCTCCGGCCGCGTTGATCAAGCGCAGGCGGATCCGGTTGCCCGGGGTGCTGGAGAAGGTGTCCGGGTCGGATGGGGGGCGGCCGTTGAACAGGTGCACGGGGATCTTCACGTCGCCGGCGTCCCCGCCCAGATAGTCGCTCTCAGCGCCCATGAGCATGTGCTTCATGGGCATGCCCGAGGAGCTGTCCTGGCTCATGGACCCGTGGTCCATGCCCGCCATGCCGGCCATGCCCTCCATGTCGCCGGACATGTCCATCCCGGCGGAGAGTTCCTCGACGACGTCCTGCGGTGTTCCGGTGATCCCGTCGAGCCAGTCGTCCAGGATCACGACCCATTCCTGGTCGTAGCTGAGGGGCTCGTTGGGGTCCTCGACGATCAGGGCCCCGTACAGGGCGCGTTCGCGCTGGGTGTCGAAGTGGGAGTGGTACCAGTACGTGCCCGGATGGGACAGCCGGAAGCCGTACGTATAGCGTCCTCCGGCGGCGATGGGGTCCTGGGTCACCCCCTGGACTCCGTCGGCGTCGTTGCGCAGGGCCAGCCCGTGCCAGTGCACGCTCGTGTCCTCGGGCAGGTCGTTGGCGACGCTGACCTTGAGCAGGTCCCCGGTCTGGGCGCGCAGCAGCGGCCCGTTGAGGCCGTCGTTGTATCCCCAGGTGGTCAGGCCCCGACCCTGGAGGGAGGTCTCGAGGGGTGCGGCGGAGAGCCGGTGGGTGACGGTGGTGCCCGAGGCGGCGCGTCGTTTCTCGTACTCGGCGACCAGCGGGTCGGTGGGCAGGATGCGCCCTGACGGTTGGGGGCTGATGGCGGGATCGGCGCAGGCGGCCAGCCCGGCCAGCGCCAGGGCCCCGACGGAGGCGCCCAGGAAGGTGCGGCGGGTGGTCAGTGAGGAGGTCATCGGTTCTTCTTTCCGTCATCCGGCCCCGTGTCGCAGGCGGGCGCGACGGGGCCGGGCATGGCTGATCAGTTGCTGGGTGAGGCCGGTGGCGTACCGGGGCTGCGTGCCGCTGTCACCCGGAGGTATTGGCGGACCCTGCGCTCACCGGTGGGGCGCGGCCGGGGGCTTTAGGTGCGGCTGACGGCCAGTTGAGCCAGTGAAGGGTCCACGGGGGCCGGAAATGGGCAACCCAGGGCAGGGGTGGTGCGGTCAGTCCCCCACCGGGGCTAGGCAGGAGGGCCCGGGAGGCCAAGTGGGACACGACAGGTGCCTTGGTCAGGGCCGAGGCGCAGGTATCGTCCACGGCCTCCAGGGCACAGACCGGCAGCCCGGGGTCGGCTGCCTCATCCCCGGCAGGCTCGGCCGGGAGCACGACCTCGGGCACCATGCCGGCCGGACCGATGGCCCCGGCCCGAGGTGATGAACAGTTGTGGCGGCGGCCGTACCGGTGGCGGCCCAAGCCGCGCTGGTGCCCGTACCAGCGTGCATCCCGAGCAGGCCCAGGATCAACACGAGGGTGCCCAGAACGGTTCGAAGGGCGGGCCAGCCGGACAGGGGGCGGCGGGGGGAGGTCACAGCAGCGATTCGGTGGTGTTCCCGCCGTCCGTGGTGGACAGCACGGTCGAGCCGACGACCAGCAGTGCTTCGGTCTGCCCGTCGTCGGTGATGCCCGTTCCCAGGGCGGTGGCCGTGCCGACCGGGCGGTCGCTGGCGGTCCAGGTGTCGCCGGCGTCGGTGCTGGTCAGCAGGTGTCCCTCGGTGCCGGCGCCCACGGCGGTGGTGTCATCGGCCCAGGCGACCAGGTGCATCAGCTGGGGGGTGTCCAGGGTGGTCCAGGTCGCGCCGTGGTCGGTCGAGCGCAACATGCCGGTTTCGGTGGTGGCCAGCACGGTCCCGGTTTGGGGGGAGATCGCCAGCGATGCCGGGGCGACGGGGATCTCAAGGCTCTGCCAGGTGAGGCCGTCGGTGCTGGCGCGCAGTTGCCCATCGAAGCCGAGGACCCCGTTCGGGCCGGCGGCCAGGGCGTGGAAATCGGATGCGCCGCCGCGGGAGAGCACCGTCCAGCTCTGGCCCCGGTCGGTGGACTCGGCCAGGCCCAGCGGCTCGGGCAGGTCGGTGCCCGGCGCGGGGTGACCCGAGGCCAGGTAGCGGCCCTCGGGAGTCAGGGTGAAACCCATGAAGTCCACGACCGGACCGACCTGGGTCAGCTCCCCGTCCTGGAGCCGGAACAGGCCCTGGTGGGTGGCCAGCAGCACCTCACCGGACTCGGGGTCCCGGGTGAGGGCATGGACGTGGGTGATGGCCGTGCCGGTGCCCTGCGTGCCGGTGCCGGCCGCCGGGGATGTCGCGGGGTTCGGCGCGGCGCAGGCGGTGAGGGTGCTAGCGCCGAGCAGGGTCAGCCCGCCGGCGATCAGGGTTCTGCGGGTCAGGGGGGTCATGGAGCCTTTCCGCCCCGGGCCAAAAGGCGGGGCTTCTACCATTGTCGGCCGGTGACGCGCCGGGATGGGGCGGTTTGCCTTGAAGATTCGATGAAGATTCCCCGCCCCGGCACCGTTCTGAGCCGCCGGGGCGCGAGACAGAGCGAGACTGGACCCATGAACTCTGGCACTGGGACTGACACTGGGACTGGTCCGGCGGCCGGCCGGGTGTTGGTGGTCGATGACGAGAAGCCGCTGGCGCGCATGGTGGCCACCTACCTGGAGCGGGCCGGCTACGAGGTGGCTCTCACCCACACCGGCCCGGCCGCAGTGCAGGCCGCCCGGGTTCACGAGCCCGACGTGATGGTCCTGGACCTGGGCCTGCCCGGGCTGGACGGGATCGAGGTGTGCCGGCGGGTGCGGGCCTTCTCCGAGTGCTATGTGCTGATGCTCACCGCCCGCGGCGATGAGCACCACCGGTTGGAGGGATTGGCGGTGGGGGCCGATGACTACATCACCAAACCCTTCAGCGTCCGGGAGCTGGTCGCCCGGGTGGGGGTGGTCATGCGCCGGCCGCGCACAACGGTGTCAGCCCCCGAACCGGAACGGGTCTGCGGTGACCTGGTCATCGACCTGGCCGCCCACGAAGCCCGCGTGTCGGGCCAGGTGGTGCAACTAACGCGCACGGAGTTCGACCTGCTGGCCGCCTTGTCGGGGCGCCCGCACCAGGCCTTCTGCCGGCGCCAGCTGATCGATATCGTCTGGGACCCGGCCTGGGTGGGCGATGAACGGCTCGTGGACGTGCACATCAAGAACCTGCGCCGCAAGCTCGGCGCGGACCCGGCCCGCTATATCGACACCGTCCGCGGGGTCGGCTACCGGATGGCGGAGCAATGACCGGCCGGCGGCGCTACCAAGGATTAGCGGCCCGGTTCTTCCTCGCCCAGCTGCTGGTGGTGGGGGCCAGCGTGCTGGCCGCGGTGGTGGTGGCTTCCCTGGCCGGCCCACCACTGTTCCACGAGCACCTGGAACAGGCCGGGGCCGGACACGATGCAGCCCAGATGCTGCACGTGGAGCAGGCCTACCGGGACGCCAATTTCTGGACCCTGGGCGTGGCCCTGGCCACGGCCTTGATCTGTTGTCTGGCATTGACCTGGCATGTCGCCCGCCGGATCCAGAGTCCGATCAACGCCCTGACCCAGGCGGCCAAGGCCATGGCCGGTGGACGGTACGACACCCGCGTACCGGCCATGGGCGCCGGCACCGAGGTGGAGGAGCTGGCAGGGTCTTTCAACACCATGGCCGCACGGCTTCAGCGCACCGAGGACACCCGTCGACGGATGCTCTCGGACCTGGCCCACGAGCTGCGCACCCCCGTCTCCGTGCTGACCGTCTACCACGAGGCCCTGCAAGACGGGGTGTCCCACTGGGACGAGCCCACCGGTGAGCTGATGGGCGAGCAGCTGGCCCGGTTGACCCGGCTGGTGGAGGACATCAACGACGTCTCCCGCGCCGAGGAGGGCCGGATCGAACTGGACCGCAGCCCCCAAGGGGTCAGCGGGCTGCTGCATGCCGCGACCGAGGCCCACAAGGAGGCCTACGCCACCAAGGGCGTGGCCCTGACCATGGACGCCGATCCGGGCCTGGCCGTGGACGTGGACCGCCAGCGCATGGGCCAGGTCCTGGGCAACCTGCTCACCAACGCCCTGCGCCACACCCCGGCCGGGGGCCGGGTCACCCTCGAGGCCCGACAAAACCCGTCCGGGGTCACGCTCAGCGTCACCGACACCGGGGAGGGGATCTCTCCCGAGCACCTGCCGCACGTCTTCGAACGCTTCTACCGCGGGGACACCGCCCGCGACCGTGACCACGGCGGCTCCGGGGTCGGCCTGGCCATCTCCCGAGCTCTCATCCAGGCCCACGGCGGCACCTTGAGCGCCACCTCCACCACGGCCGGGGCGACGTTCACCATCGACCTGCCCACCAAGCAGTCCCCCGACCAGCCCACCTACCGGCGCACCCGTTCATCCACCGTGAACACCGGCGCTCCACCCCTTGAACGATACCCCCGGGGGGTATATACCAAGAGGAGAGGCGCCGTCCGGCGCCGCCCTCAGACCTGAAGGAGACCGTCATGACCGAATCCGCCCGCACCCCGCTGCCGGGGGCCACCAACGACTGCTCGTGCTGCGCCCCAGCCGCCGACGCCACCGCCCCCGCCGGGGACCAGAGTGCCGACCCAACCGGGACGAGCGCCGGCGACGCGACCTACCAGGTGGAGGGCATGACCTGCGGACACTGCGTGGGCTCCGTCGCCGAGGCCGTGAGCGCCCTGGACGGGGTGGACGATGTCCGGATCGAACTGGTCGCCGGCGGGGCCTCCCCCGTCACCGTGACCGGGCCCGCCTCCGCGGACTCCGTGCGGACGGCCATCGAAGCGGCCGGCTACCGCGTCCGGATCTAACCGACCCATCCCCTCGAGGTCGGCGCCCCACCGCCGAGCCGGTCGCCGAACAGACCGCCGAGCAGAAGGAACACCATGAGCACCCCGCACCACCACGATCACCCCACCGACCAGACCGCCGAACACCCAGACCCGAACCCCCACGCCGGCCACGCCAACCACACCGACCATGCCGCCCACCACCCCGCGGACGCGGCCACCCACGGGCAGGCCATGCCCCAGGGCCACGCCCACTCGGCCCTGGACGAGGACCACCAGGTCCACGACCACGGTCAGCACGCCGGGCATTCCACCGCGATGTTCAAGAACCGGTTCTGGGTCTCACTGGTGCTCTCCATCCCGGTGGTGTTCTTCAGCCACATGGTCGGGCAGCTGCTGGGCTACCACGTCCCCGAGTTCCCGGGCTCGGCGTGGATCGCCCCGGTGCTGGGCACCGTGATCTACCTCTATGGCGGCATGCCCTTCCTGAAGGGCGGGCTGACCGAGTTGCGCGCCCGCCAGCCCGGGATGATGCTGCTGATCGCGATGGCCATCACGGTGGCCTTCGTCGCCTCCTGGGTCACGACCCTGGGCATCGGGGACCTGATGCTGGACTTCTGGTGGGAGCTGGCGCTGCTGGTGGTCATCATGCTGCTGGGCCACTGGATGGAGATGCGCGCCCTGGGCGCGGCCTCCTCCGCCTTGGACGCGCTGGCGGCGCTGCTGCCGGAGGAGGCCGAGAAGGTCGTGGACGGTGACACCATCACCGTGCCGATCACCGAGTTGGCCGTGGGCGATGTGGTGCTAGTGCGGGCCGGGGCCCGGGTGCCGGCCGACGGGACCATCCTCGAGGGCGCCGCGGAGTTCGACGAGGCGATGATCACCGGGGAGTCGAAGCCCGTGCTGCGCCAGGCCGGGGACACGGTGGTCGCTGGGACCGTGGCCACCGACAACACCGTGCGGGTGAAGGTGGCCGCCGTCGGGACCGACACGACCCTGGCCGGGATCCAGCGGATGGTCGCCGACGCCCAGGAGTCCTCCTCCCGGGCCCAGGCGTTGGCGGACCGGGCGGCGGCCCTGCTGTTCTGGTTCGCCCTGGTTGCGGCGATCATCACCGCGATCGTGTGGACCGCGATCGGCCAGCCCACCGATGCGGTCACCCGCACCGTGACCGTGCTGGTCATCGCCTGCCCGCACGCCCTGGGCCTGGCCATCCCGCTGGTGATCGCCCTCTCCACGGAGAAGGCCGCCAAGTCCGGGGTCCTGATCAAGGACCGGATGGCCCTGGAGCGGATGCGCACCATCGACGTGGTCCTGTTCGACAAGACCGGCACCCTGACCGAGGGCGCCCACGTCGTCACCGCCGTCACCGCGATGCCCGGCGTGTCCGAGGCAGAACTGCTGGCGGTGGCCGCCGCGGCCGAGGCTGACAGCGAGCACCCCGTGGCCCGGGCCATCGTCACCGCCGCCGGGCAGCACCCGCAGGCCAGCACGTTGCGCAAGCGCGGCACGGACTTCAGTGCTGCCATGGGCCGCGGGGTGCGCGCCACCGTGGACGGCTCCGAGATCCTCGTCGGGGGCCCGAACATGCTGCGCGAGCTTAACCTGACCGTGCCGGCGGAGATCACTGAGCACACCGCCTCCTGGACCGCGCGCGGGGCCGGGGTGTTGCACGTGCTGCGCGAGGGGTCCGTTATCGGCGCGGTCGCCGTGGAGGACATGGTCCGCCCCGAGTCCCGGGCCGCCGTGGCCGCCCTGCACGCCCGCGGCATCAAGGTCGCGATGATCACCGGCGATGCCCGCCAGGTCGCCGAGGCCGTCGGGGCGGACCTGGGCATCGACGAGGTCTTCGCCGAGGTCCTCCCCCAGGACAAGGACACCAAGGTCACCGAGTTGCAGTCCCGGGGACTGTCCGTGGCCATGGTGGGCGACGGCGTCAACGACGCCCCGGCACTGGCGCGGGCCGAGGTCGGCATCGCCATCGGCGCCGGCACCGACGTGGCCATGGAGTCCGCCGGCGTTGTGCTGGCCAGCAACGACCCCCGCGCGGTGCTGTCGATGATCGAGCTCTCCCAGGCCAGCTACACCAAGATGATCCAGAACCTGGTGTGGGCCACCGGCTACAACGTGCTCGCCGTGCCGCTGGCCGCCGGCGTGCTCGCCCCGATCGGGTTCGTGCTCTCCCCCGCGGTGGGCGCGATCCTGATGTCCGCCTCCACCATCGTGGTCGCCCTCAACGCCCAGCTGCTGCGCCGGATCGACCTGGACCCGGAGCACCTGGCTCCTCTCGAGCGCCCCCGGTCGCAGGCTGCCCTTCAACCCGCGACCTCCTGATCGCGCCTCTTGGCGCTAACTCTGATATGAACCCTCAACCCACTGTGGAAGGACCCACCATGAAACGCACCATGACGCTGACCGCCCTGGCCCTGGCCTCCGCCCTGACCTTGACCGCCTGCGGCACCGGCGCCCAGGACGAGAACGCCGGCGCTGAGGCCTCGGCCACCGCGACCAGCTCCGCCCCCGCCGCCACCCCCGCGGCCACGGACACCGCGACACCGTCCGCCACGGAATCGGCTACTAGCTCGGCGACCGGTTCGGCTGAGGAGGTCTCCGCCGAGCACAACGACGCGGACGTGATGTTCGCCCAAATGATGATCCCGCACCACCAGCAGGCCGTTGAGATGAGCGAGATGCTGCTGGCCAAGGATGACGTCCCGGCGGAGGTGGCCGCGTTCGCCCAGAAGGTCATCGACGCCCAGGGGCCGGAGATCGAGCGCATGAACTCCATGCTCACCGCCTGGGGCCAAGACCCCGTGGACACGGACGGCATGGACGGTATGGAGGGCATGGACCACGGCGGGATGTCCGGGATGATGTCCGAGGAGGACATGACCGCCCTCGACCAGGCCCAGGGCACCGAGGCCGCCCGGTTGTACCTGGAGCAGATGACCGCCCACCACAAGGGCGCCGTGGACATGGCCAAGGACGAGGCCAAGGACGGCCAGAACCCGCAGGCCGTGCAGCTCGCCGAGCAGGTCATTGCCGACCAGGAGGCCGAGATCACCGAAATGCAACAGATGCTCGACAAGCTCTGAGCACCGTCGTCCGCTGCGGGCATCCGGTGAGACGCGGCTGGCGATAGACCCCGAAACCGGAACGGGTCCTCCAGGAAAGGAGACGAGCATGCAGGACAAGATCAAGGTCGCGGTGAACGGGTACGGGGTCATCGGCAAACGCGTCGCCGACGCGGTCCGGGCCCAGGAGGACATGGCGTTGGTCGGAGTCAGTGACGTCATCGCTGACTACCGGATCGCGACTGCGGCCGGGAAGGGTATCCCCGTCTACGCCTCTACCGAGCAGGCCCTACCGGTGATGGCGGATGCCGGCCTTCCCGTCGTCGGAGGCCTGCACGACCTGCTCGAGAACGTTGACGTCGTGGTGGACTGCACCCCGGCCCAGGTGGGCGCCGGCAACCTGGAGCTTTACCGTGCCCACGGGGTCAAATCCGTGTTCCAGGGCGGGGAGAAGCACGATCTCACCGGCCACTCCTTCGTCGCCCACGCCAACTACGCCACCGCCCTGGGCCGGGACAGCACCCGGGTGGTGTCCTGCAATACCACCGCCACCGTCCGGGCCCTTACCGCGCTGAAGGACGTCGGACTGCTGTCCAAGGCCCGGGGGGTGCTCATCCGCCGGGCCACCGATCCGTGGGAATCGGACCACTCGGGGATCATGAACACCATCGTCCCCGAGGGCCGAATCCCCAGCCATCAGGGGCCCGACGCCCAGTCGGTGGTCCCGGACCTGGACGTGGTCACCATGGCCGCCAAGGGAGCCCACACTCAGAACCACCTGCACTACTGGACGATCGAGCTCACCCGCCCGGCCGAGAAGCAGGAGGTGTTGGAGGCGTTCCGGGCGATGCCGCGGATCGCCTTCGTCCGGCGCTCGGACGGCGTCGTGGCGGTCAATAGCACCGTGGAACTCATGGAGGACCTGGGCCGGCCCCGGGGTGATATGTATGAGGTGGCCCTCTGGGAAGACATCCTCACCGTGGACGGCAACGAGCTGTACTACACCTACACGGTGGACAACCAGGCGATCGTCGTCCCCGAGAACATCGACGCGATCCGGGCCCTCACCGGAACCGTCGACGACGGCGGCGAGTCCATCCGGCGCACCGACCGCGCCTTGGGGGTGCGCCAGGACTTCGTGCGCTCCTCGGTGGCTGCCCGTTGAACTGCGCGGCAGACGCCGCTGAGGCGGTGCCCGGCCCCAGGAATGGGGGGTGGTCGGACACCGCTTCGGCGGCCGCAGACTACCGCAGCGGTCCTATGGCCTCCGGTCAGGTGCGAGAGGCCGTCGCGATCGCGTTGATGGCCTCATCCAACACCGCATTGAACTGCGCTGGGCTCTGGGCCGTACTCAGCCCTTCGGTCAGGGCGCGGGAGAAGCTGGCGATCACGCCGTGGTTGCGGGCCAGCAGGGTGGTGGCCTGGGCCCGGGTATAGCCGCCCGACAGGGCCAGGACGCGGATCACTCGGGGATGGTCCACGAACTCGCGGTAGAAGTCCGACCGCTCCGGCAGCGTCACTTTGAGGATGACCGACTAGGGCATGTCTGACAATCGTTTGGACCATGCGATCACAGCATTCAGCACCACA
>NZ_JALJRI010000096.1:0-362 GCF_024519795.1 Micrococcus sp. Mcc89
GGGTCTGCCGTGAGTTTGGTTGACATCTGATCTGTGGTCCCGGGAGGGACTGCTGGAAGGATGACCCCATGCCCGCTGCATACCCCCGAGAGTTCCGCCAGGACGTGGTCGCGATCGCCCGTAAGGGTCAGATGCCGATCGCGCAGGTCGCGAAGGACTTCGGCATCGCCGAGTCCTGCCTACGGCGCTGGCTGGCCCAGGATGATGTCGAGGCCGGGATCCGGCCCGGCATCACCAAGGCTGAGAACGAGGAGCTGAAGGCTCTCAAGCGCCGCAACCGCGAGTTGGAGATGGAGAACGAGGTCCTACGGCGTGCGGCCGCGTATCTGTCCCAGGCGAACCTGAAATTGGGTCAGTCCCCA
>NZ_JALJRI010000097.1:0-1101 GCF_024519795.1 Micrococcus sp. Mcc89
CCGTCAGCGGGTCATTCCCTGGCCACCTATGGGCAGCTTTTCATGGCCGCTTACACCCACGGACTGGGAGGGGCCGGCGGCAGCCGATGACGACGGACAGACGGGGACTACGCTGCCCTACGTCGACCCGGGGGTCGCCGAGGAACTCGCGGGCGAGGGTCCGCCGGTGTGGATGGGCACGCGGTGGCGGGAGATCGAGGCTGAGCGCCAGTGGGAGGCGTGGAACACGCTGCGTCGCTGGGTGGACTGGTTCGTGGCCGAGTACCGGCTGGTGACCTCGGTGGTGCCGCCTTGCTGGTACAAGCACTCGGACCTCACCGCCGAGCTGTATGCGGCGATGTGCATGGAGTACAAGGTCTGGGAGGAACAGGCTCCGGGGCTGGGGCCGATGATGATGTGGCACCCGCACGTGGAGATGCTCACCGCGCGTCTGCGCCGCATGGTGGATGAGGCCGGCTGCGCGAAGACCGGGGCGCATAAGGAGCCCGAGGCGTACGGGGATCGGCCAGCGTTCACGTTGGACTACGACGAGGACGACTTCACGGCCTGGGCGGGCACCACCCGTGAACAGGACACTCTCGAACGGCCTGAAGAAGGTGTGCAGTACCTACGCGCCCGTGTGCTCAACGGCGACGGGGACGAGGTGGCTGTGTCGAATCCCGTGGGCCTGGCGGCTCGGCGTACGCCGTCGAAGGTGACCGCTGAGGTGGTGACGACGTCTTCCACTCCGGCAGAGCCGAGCGTGCGCGTGCTCGTGTCGAGTACGGACCCGAGCCTGGAGATCGAGTGGCAAACCTCCGACGATGGCTTGGCCTGGAGGAGTTGAGCTTGCCCTGATGGCTGGGCGACGGGTCATCATGAGGCCATGAGTGATGAGAGAAGGGGACGCAAGGTGGAAAGCGGAGACGAGCGTGGGCGGGTGGATTTGGGATTGGTGCGGGAGCATTTCGCGGTGCGCCGGGACCAGCTGCGGGAGATCGCTGATTTGCGGGACGGCGGGCAGTTCATCACCGTTCGGGGTCAGCGGTTCTGGCTGACGACGCCGAGCGGGCGTGTCAACTTGTCTGTGTAAGCGGGGTGGTCACAGGTAGGGGTTGATCC
>NZ_JALJRI010000098.1:0-66389 GCF_024519795.1 Micrococcus sp. Mcc89
CCGTCAGCGGGTCATTCCCTGGCCACCTATGGGCAGCTTTTCATGGCCGCTTACATACACGCACACGGCCGACGCCCCGTGGACCGTCGTGAAGTCGAACGACAAGAAGCGCGCCCGCCTCGAGGCCATCCGCCACGTGCTGCACACGCTGCCCTACCCGGACAAGGACGAGCGCATCGTCCACCGCCCCGACCCGCAGATCTGCGGCCCGGCCAACGAGCTGGCCGAGTACGGCGAGGTCTCCGGCGGCTCGTTCCCGCGCGTGCGCTGACCGGGCCGCACACGACGCCGCCCCTCACCGTCCGGGGAGGGGCGCCGTCGTGTGCGGGGGCGGATTCAGCCGCGCTCCTCCTCCACGTACTCCGGGGTGACGTGGGCGTCGTCGAAGAGGTTGTCCGCCCCGAAGCCCTCCGAGACGTGGTACTCGCCCGAGGCCAGGGAGAGGCGGACGTCCTCGCGCAGGATCGGCAGCTTGGCGTAGAACGCGTCGCCGCAGCAGCTGGTGGCGGTGACGTCGCGGTGGCCGATGATGCGGGACGGCGGCAGCTCGTACTGCTGGCAGATGTAGGCGACGAGCGGCACCAGGCCGGCGTAGAGGCTCTGCGGCGGCGGGTTCAGCATGTACAGCCCCTCGCACTCGATGCCGAGCGCATACGCGTTGAACCCGAGCGCGTGGACGCCGAGCATGAACGTCTGTCCGCCCTCGAGCGCGTGCCGGGAGCCGTGGCGGCCCTCCATCGCAAAGCCGCCGCGGGAGACGGTGAAGTGCTGCCCGGTATCGCCCCAGTCGTTCGCGGGGCTCATGTGCGCGTTCTGGACCACCTGTGCGATGCTTTCCGCCGCCTCCCGGGAGCCGTCCGTGACGTTCGGCGTGGTGGTGTGGTGGATCACCAGGTAGGAGGGGCGCTCGTTCAGGGTCTGCAGGTAGTAGTTGGGCTGCATGGCGCCCCACTGCGCCGTGGTGATGATGTCCGGGGCGGGCAGGCGGGTGGCCTGCTCGTCGCCCTCCGAGCTCTGCTCGGCCTGCTCATCACGCCCGCAGCCGGCCACGCCGGCGGCGATCGCCAGGCCCGTGCCGCCCAGCACGCTGCGGCGCGTCCAGGAACGGGAGGGCGGGGGCGGGGTCACGTCGGGCATGGATCGAGGTCCTTCGGGTTCGGGGCGGGGCCTCCCGGGCGGATGTGAGCGGACGGGCGCGCGGCCGCGGGGGCTCGACCGGTCCGATGCTACCGCCCCCCGGCCCGTTTCGTGACCCTCCCGTGATGCAGGCCGCAGGGGCGGCCCCTACACTGACTGATCATGTCGAGATTGTTCGGAACCGATGGCGTCCGTGGCCTGGCCAACGAGACCCTCACCGTGGAGTTGTCCGTCCAGCTGGCCCAGGCCGCCTCGCCCGTCCTCGGCGCGGAGGCCTTCGACGCCGGCCGACGCCCGGTCGCCGTCGTGGCCCGGGACCCGCGCATCAGCGGTGAGTTCATCGCGGCCGCCGTGCAGGCGGGCCTGGCGTCCTCGGGCGTGGACGTGTGGGATGCGGGCGTGCTGCCGACCCCCGCCGCCGCCTATCTCGTGGGGGACCTGGACGCCGACTTCGGCGTGATGATCTCCGCCTCCCACAACCCGGCCCCGGACAACGGCATCAAGTTCCTCGCGCGCGGCGGCGAGAAGCTGACCGACGCGCAGGAGGACGAGATCATCCGTCACCTCGAGGGCGTGACGCCGCGGCGGCCCCAGGGCGCGGACGTGGGCCGCGTGCGCGTCTTCGCGGACGCCGAGGACCGCTACGTCCTCCACCTCCTGCAGACCCTCCCGCACGGGCTGGACGGGCTCAAGGTCGTCTTGGACTGCGCACACGGTGCGGCCGCCGGCTGCTCGCCCGAGGCGTTCCGCGCCGCCGGCGCGGAGGTCGTCGTGATCGGCGCGTCCCCGGACGGGCTCAACATCAACGACGGCTACGGCTCCACCCACCTCGAGAAGCTCCAGGCGGCCGTGCGCGAGCACGGCGCGGACCTCGGCATCGCGCACGACGGCGACGCCGACCGGTGCCTCGCCGTGGACGAGCGCGGCGAGGTCGTCGACGGCGACCAGATCATGGGCGTCATGGCCGTGGCCCTCAAGGACCGCGGCGTCCTGCGGGACGACACCCTGGTCGTGACCGTCATGTCCAACCTGGGCCTGAAGCTGGCCATGGGCCGGGAGGGCGTCCAGCTCGTCGAGACCCAGGTGGGCGACCGCTACGTCCTGGCCGGCATGAAGCTCGGCGACTACTCGCTCGGCGGCGAGCAGTCCGGCCACGTGATCTTCTCGGACCACGCCACCACCGGCGACGGGGTCCTCACCGGCCTGCAGCTCGCCTCGCGCGTCGCCGAGACCGGCACCCCGCTCTCCGAGCTGGCCGCGGTGATGGACCGGCTGCCCCAGGTCCTCGTGAACGTGCGCGGCGTGGACAAGTCCCGCGCCGCCGAGGACGAGGCCGTCCAGGCGGCGGTGGCCGAGGCGGAGGCCCGCCTCGGCGAGACCGGCCGCGTGCTGCTGCGCCCGTCGGGCACGGAGCCGGTCGTGCGCGTCATGGTCGAGGCCCCGGACGAGGAGACCGCCGGCCGGGAGGCCCAGGTGCTGGCCGACGTCGTGCAGCGCGAGCTGCGCCTGCACGACTGACCGGACCGATGACGTCGGACGCGGCCCCCCGGCCCCGCCGCTGGACCCTGTTCGCGGGGCTGCTCGCGGGGCTGGCGGTCCTGTGGTCGGCCGCGTTCCTCGCCGTGGACGCGCCCGTGTGTGCGCGGCAGAGCGCCCCCGTGGAGTGGTTGCCGTGCCTGGATCCGGACCGGCAGGACTCGGAGGTCGCCCCGGACGCCGGGTCCAGCGCGGACCGGACGACGTCGCGGCCCTGAGGGCACGGCCCCGGTGCCGCCGAGGGCATGAAGGAAGGGCGCGGGGCGACTCGCGTGAGTCGTCCCGGGCCCTTCGGCGTCGGACAGGGGGAGATCAGAGGGTGGTGGTCCCGGAGGTGGGGCCGCCGCGGCGCTCGGCGAGCAGGTCGCGGATCTCGGTGAGCACGGCGACGTCGGCGGGCACCTCCTCCTCGGCGGGGTCGATGCCGAGGCGGCGGTTGCGGGCCTCGATCATCTTGTTCATCGGCATCACGATGGCGAAGTACACGGCCGCGGCGATGAGCAGGAAGTTGACGAGGGCGGTGAGCAGCACGCCGAACTTCACGTCGTTGCCGTTGACCGTCAGCACGGCGAACGAGTCGAAGTTCGGCGAGCCCACGGCGGCGGCGATGAGCGGCATGAGGACCGCCTCGACGAGCGCGTTCACGATCTTGCCGAAGGCGGCGCCGATGATGACGGCGACGGCAAGGTCGAGGACGTTGCCCTTCATGATGAAGTCTTTGAATCCCTGGAGCATGGGGAGAATCCTACGTGTCACGAAGGCGGCGCGGTACAGGGTCGAGCGAGTCGTGCGTCTCAGTCCGCGTAGTCGGGTGCCGGAGGCAGACCCCACGCGGTCTCGAGGACGCCGCCGGCCGCCTCGACCCGGGCCGCCTCCGCGGACCCGACGTAGCGCAGGTGCCAGGGCTCGTGGGCGAAGCCCGTCACGTCCTCGGCCCCGACGGGATAGCGGATGACGAACCCGTACTCGGCGGCGTGCGCGGCCACCCAGCGGCCCGCGGCGGTGTCGCCGAAGCACGCTTCCAGGTCACACGCGGGGGTCGCGGCGTCGCCCACGTCCCAGGCCAGGCCGGTCTGGTGCTCGGAGTACCCCGGACGCGCCGAGACGCGGTCGGCCTCGGCGCGGCCCAGCTCGTCGACCCAGTGGCCGTACGTCCGGACCTGGTAGTCGTACGAGCGGTAGGCGCTCAGGGTGGTGAGGCGGTGGCCCGCCGCCGCGGCGGCATCCAGCAGGTCACCGGCCGCCGTCGCGGCCGCCGCCCGCAGGGACAGCTCGCTGCCGGGCACGGCCACCAGATCCGAGGGCGCCCAGTCGGGCGGGGCCACGGGGCGGGTCTTGTTCACGACGACGTCGAGGGTGGCCGGGTCGGCGTGCGTGCCCGACGACGGCGCCGTGCTCGAGGCGGCGCCGGACGACGCGGCCGCGCTCGCGGAGCCGGACGTCGGCGTCGTCGGCGTCGAGGACGGGCCCGCGGCGGGCGTGCCGCAACCGGCCACGAGCAGCGCGAGCGCGGCCAGCGCGGCGAGAGGGAGGGTGCGACGCATGGATCAGACCTTCCTCAGCAGCACGCGGGTCACCTCGTGTTGCGCGTTCTTCGTGAGCACCAGCCGGGCGCGCCCGCGGGTCGGGCGCACGTTCTGCTCGAGGTTCGGGCCGTTGATGGAGTCCCAGATGGACTCGGCCGTCGCCTGAGCCTCGGCGTCCGACAGGGAGGAGTACCGGTGGAAGTAGCTGCGCGGGTCGGCGAAGGCCCCCGAGCGCAGACCCATGAACCGGTCGATGTACCAGGAACGGATCCAGGACGCGCGCGCGTCCACGTACACCGAGAAGTCGAAGAAGTCGGAGACGGAGAGCCCGGCGGTGCCGTCGGCCCGCGTGCGCGGCGGGGCCAGCACGTTGAGCCCCTCCACGATCAGCACGTCGGGACGGTGCACCACCTGTTCCTCGCCCGGCACGATGTCGTAGGTGATGTGCGAGTACACGGGCGCGCGCACCTCCTGCGCCCCGGACTTGACGTCCGCCATGAAGCGCAGCAGCGCGCGGCGGTCGTAGGACTCGGGGAAGCCCTTGCGGGACATGATGCCGCGCTCGTGCAGCACCGCGTTGGGGTGCAGGAAGCCGTCCGTGGTGACCAGCTCGACGCGCGGCGTCGTCGGCCAGCGGCGCAGCATCTCCTGGAGCACACGCGCCGTCGTCGACTTGCCGACGGCGACCGACCCGGCCACCCCGATCACGTACGGGGTGCGCCCCGTCCGCTCGCCGAGGAACGCGTTGGTCGCGCTGCGCAGGGCCGCGGAGGCCTCCACGTTGATGCTCAGCAGGCGCGAGAGCGGAAGGTAGACCTCGGCAACCTCGCGCAGGGACAGATGCTCGCCGAGGCCGCGCAGACGCTCCACGTCCGCCTGGTCGAAGGGCTGCGCCATCTCCGAGGCGAGACGGGCCCAGGTCTGGCGGTCCAGCTCCACGAAGGGGGAGCGCTGGTGGCCGTCGGGCACGGCGTCCGCGGGCTCCTCGGGGCCCACGAGGGGCAGCTCGGAGGTCGGGGGGGTGTAGGTCACCCGATCCATTATGGCCGCGGCCCGCCCGGAGCGGGCCCCCGCGTGACGTCACAGGGCCCGGATAGGATCGGCCCATGCGCGTTCTCGTGACCGGCGGTGCCGGATACCTCGGATCCCACACCGTGCTCACGCTGCTCGAGGCGGGCCACGACGTCCTCGTCCTGGACAGCCTGGTCACGGCGACGACGACGGCGCTCGAGCGCGTCGCCGAGCTCGCCGGGACGCGTCTGGGCGGGTCGCGGCTGCGCCTGCACGTGGCCGACATCCGCCGCCCCGAGGACTACCGCGGGGCGCTCGCGGACTTCGGCCCGGCCGCACTCGTGCACTTCGCCGGGCTGAAGTCGCCCACCGAGTCGATGACCCGCCCCGCCGCCTACTACGACGTGAACGTGGGCGGCACGGCCGCCGTCGCCGAGGCCGCGCTCGCGGCCGGCGCCCGCACGGTCCTGTTCTCCTCCTCCGCGACCGTGTACGGCGACCGCGCGCCGGTGCCGGTCGCCGAGGACGCCGCCACGGACCCGGTCTCGCCCTACGGGCACTCCAAGCTCATGGCGGAGCAGGTGCTGCGCGACGTCTGCGCCACGGTCGACGGCGGCGGGCTGGCGATGCTGCGCTACTTCAACCCGGTCGGCGCGCATCCCTCCGGGCGGCTGGGCGAGGACCCGAGCGGGGTGCCGGCGAACCTCATGCCCTTCGTGGCGCGGGTGGCCTCCGGCGCGTACCCCGAGCTGCGGGTGTTCGGCGCGGACTTCGACACGCGCGACGGCAGCGCCGTGCGCGACTTCATCCACGTGATGGACCTCGCGGAGGCGCACGTGGCCGGGCTCGAATGGCTCGCGGCCCGGGTGGCGGCCGGGGGCGGTACGACGACCCGGGTCTGGAACATCGGCCGGGGCGAGGGCGTCACCGTGTTCGAGATGGTGCGCGCCTTCGAGGCGGTCACGGGCGGCCGCATCCCCTACCGCGTGGTCGAGCGCCGGCCCGGGGACATCGCCGAGTCGTGCGCCGCCGTGGACGCGATCGGCGCCGAGGTGGGCTGGCACGCCCGACGCGATGTGACCGCGATGGTGCGGGACCTCTGGGCCTGGCAGCAGGCCAACCCCGCGGGGTTCTCGTCCCGGACGGAGTGACCCGGCCCGCCGTGCGCCGAAGTCGGGTCCGGCCCGGTATTCTCGTGCGCATGTGCGGAATCGTCGGATACATCGGCCAGCCCCAGTCGGATCGTGAGCACGGCGCTCTCGACGTCCTGATGGAGGGCCTGCGTCGTCTTGAATACCGCGGATACGACTCCGCCGGTGTGGCCGTGGTGGACGGCGGTCAGCTGTACCACCGGAAGAAGGCGGGCAAGCTCGCCAACCTCGCCGAGGAGCTCGCCGAGCACCCCATCCCCACCGGTCTCGTCGGCATCGGCCACACCCGGTGGGCCACCCACGGCGGCCCCACCGACCGCAACGCCCACCCGCATGTGGCGGACGAGGGCCGCCTGGCGCTCATCCACAACGGCATCATCGAGAACTACGCCGAGCTGCGCGAGGAGCTGCTCGCCAAGGGCGTCGAGTTCCTCTCCGAGACGGACACCGAGGTGGCCGCCCGCCTCCTCGCCGACGTCTACCGGAACGCGGCCGGCCAGGACCTGACCCGCGCCATGCAGCTGGCCTCCCAGCGCCTCGAGGGTGCCTTCACCCTGCTGGCCGTGCACGTGGACCACCCGGACCGCGTGGTGGCCTCGCGCCGCAACTCGCCGCTCGTCGTCGGCCTGGGCGAGGGGGAGAACTTCCTCGGCTCGGACGTCTCCGGCTTCATCGACTTCACCCGCGAGGCCATCGAGCTCGAGCAGGACCAGGTCGTGACGATCACGGCCGACGCCGTCGAGATCTCGGACTTCCGGGGCGGCCCCGCCGACGGCAAGCGCTTCACCGTGGACTGGGACGCCTCGGCCGCGGAGAAGGGCGGCTTCGAGACCTTCATGGAGAAGGAGATCCACGACCAGCCCCAGGCCGTGCAGGACACCCTGCTGGGCCGCACGGACGCCGCCGGCGCCCTGATGCTGGACGAGCTGCGGATCGACCCCGAGGAGCTCAAGGCCGTCGACAAGATCATCGTCCTGGCGTGCGGCACGTCCGCCTATGCGGGCACGGTGGCCAAGTACGCCATCGAGCACTGGTGCCGGATCCCCGTGGAGGTGGAGCTCTCCCACGAGTTCCGCTACCGCGACCCGATCATCGACCCGCACACCCTCGTGGTGTCCATCTCCCAGTCCGGCGAGACCATGGACACCCTCATGGCGGTCCGCTACGCCAAGGAGCAGGGCGCCCGCACCGTGTCCATCTGCAACACCAACGGCTCCACGATCCCGCGCGAGTCGGACGCCGTGCTCTACACGCACGCCGGCCCGGAGATCGCCGTCGCCTCCACCAAGGCGTTCCTGGCGCAGATCACCGCCGCCTACCTGCTGGGCCTGTACCTGGCCCAGCTGAACAAGAAGCTGTTCAGCGGCCAGATCAAGGACATCCTGGCGGACCTCGGGGCGATCCCCGGCAAGATCGAGGAGATCCTCGCCGCCAAGGACCAGGTCAAGGAGCTCGCCCGCTCCATGGCCGACGCCACCTCCGTCCTGTTCCTCGGCCGCAACGTCGGCTACCCGGTGGCCATGGAGGGCGCGCTCAAGCTCAAGGAGCTCGCCTACATCCACGCCGAGGGCTTCGCCGCGGGCGAGCTCAAGCACGGCCCGATCGCCCTGATCGACGACGGCCAGCCGGTCTTCGTGGTCATGCCCTCGCCCCTGGACCGTCACTCGCTGCACGCCAAGGTGGTCTCGAACATCCAGGAGGTCCGCGCCCGCGGCGCCCGCACCTTCGCCGTCGCCGAGCGCGGCGACGCGGCCGTGCGCGGCCAGGCCGAGGTCGTCTTCGAGGTCCCCGAGACCCAGCCGATGCTCATGCCGCTGCTGACCACGGTCCCGCTGCAGATCTTCGCCCTCGAGCTCGCCACGGCGAAGGGCTACGACGTGGACCAGCCGCGCAACCTCGCCAAGTCCGTCACGGTGGAGTGATCCGCCGCTGAGGCCACCGAGACCTCTCCTGCCGGGCCCGGCCGCCACACAGCGGCCGGGCCCGCGACGCGTCCGGGACGGTGTCCTCCCGCCCCAGTAGACTCCCCGAGGAGGCCCGCCGCACCCGGCGGGCCGCACGACGAGACCCCGGAGAGTCATGCACACAGTGGAGATCGGCCAGCCGTACCCCCTCGGGGCCACCGTGGACGAGACCGGCACCAACTTCGCCCTCGCGGTCTCCCGCGAGGTGGAGGCGGTCGAGCTGTGCCTCGTCGCCGACGACGGCACGGAGACGCGCATCCCTCTCGAGGAGCGGCACGGCACCACATGGCACGCCCACGTGGCGGGCATCGGCCACGGGCAGCGCTACGGCTACCGCGTGCACGGCCCCTGGGACCCCGCCCGCGGCCTGTGGCACAACCCGGCCAAGATCCTCGTGGACCCGTACGCGCGGGCGTTCACCGGCGACTACGAGTGGGGCCAGCAGCACCACTCGTACGACTTGGACGAGCCGGACCGCATCGACACCTCGGACAACCTGGGCACGAGCATGCTCGGCGTCGTCGTCGCCGAGGACTTCGACTGGGGCGATGACGCCCCACCCGCCGTCGAGCTCACGGACACGGTGATCTACGAGACCCACGTCAAGGGCATGACCAAGCTGCACCCCGCCGTCCCCGAGGAGCTGCGCGGCACCTACGCGGGCATGGCCCACCCGGAGGTGGTCCGCCACCTGACCGAGCTCGGGGTGACCGCCGTCGAGCTGATGCCCGTGCACCAGTTCGTCAACGACGCCACCCTGCAGGAGAAGGGGCTGAGCAACTACTGGGGCTACAACACGCTCGGCTTCTTCGCCCCGCACGCCGCCTACGCCTCCTCCTCGGAGGTGGGCGGCCAGGTCCGCGAGTTCAAGCAGATGGTGAAGGACCTGCACGCCGCTGGTCTCGAGGTGATCCTCGACGTGGTCTACAACCACACGGCCGAGGGCAACGACAAGGGCCCCATGCTCAGCCTGCGCGGGCTGGACAACGCCGGCTACTA
Source organism: Micrococcus sp. Mcc89 (assembly GCF_024519795.1). NCBI lineage: Bacteria > Bacillati > Actinomycetota > Actinomycetes > Micrococcales > Micrococcaceae > Micrococcus > Micrococcus sp. Mcc89. The sequence continues at coordinate 9,325 of NZ_JALJRI010000098.1, forward strand.
CCACCTCGTCGAGGGCGACGAGCGGCACTACATGGACTACACGGGCACCGGGAACTCGGTGGACCTCTCCAGCCCCAAGGCCCTCCAGCTGGTCATGGACTCCCTGCGCTACTGGGTCACCGAGATGCACGTGGACGGCTTCCGGTTCGACCTGGCCACCACCCTCACCCGGGTGGAGGGGGAGCAGGGCCCGGACATGTTCTCCGGGTTCTTCGACGTGGTCCGCCAGGACCCGGTGCTGCGCACCGTCAAGCTCATCGCCGAGCCGTGGGACGTGGGCTGGGGCGGCTACCAGGTGGGCAACTTCCCCGGCCTCTGGTCCGAGTGGAACGGCATGTACCGGGACGCGGTACGCGACTTCTGGCGCGGCGAGCCCGGCACCCTCGGCGAGTTCGCCACCCGCCTGACCGGCTCGGCCGACCTCTATGAGGGGGACGGGCGCGGCCCCGGTGCGTCCGTGAACTTCGTCACGGCCCACGACGGCTTCACGCTGCGCGACCTCGTCTCCTACAACGAGAAGCACAACGAGGCCAACGGCGAGGACAACAACGACGGCGAGGCGCACAACCGCTCGTGGAACTGCGGCGTGGAGGGGGAGACCGACGACCCCGAGGTCGTGACGCTCCGCGCCCGCCAGCGCCGCAACTTCCTGGCCACCCTGCTGATCAGCCAGGGCGTGCCCATGATCAGCCACGGCGACGAGCTGGGCCGCACCCAGGGCGGCAACAACAACGTCTACTGCCAGGACAACGAGATCTCGTGGATCGACTGGTCCGCCATGGACGACTCGCTCGTGGCGTTCACCCGCGACCTGATCGCGCTGCGCCGTGACCACGCGGTGTTCCGCCGTCGCCACCACTTCGACGGTCGCCCCGCGGCCCGCGACGTCGAGGCGCCCCTGCCGGACATCGTGTGGCTCGAGCCGGACGCGACCGCCAAGACGGAGGACGACTGGGGCGCCGAGGCCCGGTCGATCGGCTTCTACCTCAACGGGCACATGCTCACCCGCGGGGACGAGGAAGGGGAGGAGCCCTACCGGGACTTCTACGTCCTCATGAACGCGTGGTGGGAGCCCGTGCCGTACACCCTGCCCGGGCCCACGTTCCCGGCGGAGTGGGAGGTCGTCGTGGACACCTCGTCCCACGTCGCCCCGGACGGCACCCGCCCCCGCGTGCGTGCCGGGGACGTGCTTGAGCTCCCGGCCCGCTCCACCGTCGTGCTGCGGCAGGTGCCCGAGGGCGCATGAACGAGCGGGTCGACCGGGGGCGCGTCCGCCGTGGCCTGCCGCGGTGGGCGCGGGCCCTCTGCGCCACCGTGGCCACCCTGGCGGCGCTGGCACTGGCCTTCGGCGCGGGGTGGGCCACGCACGCCGTGACGGATCCGCACCCGGACGACGCACCGCGCGTGGACGCCCTCCTCGTCCTCTACAGCCAGCCCCGCGTCTACGACGCCGCGATCGAGCTCGCCGCGTCCGGCGTCGCCGACCGGCTCTTCGTCTCCGCGTACCTGGGGCCGGACGGGCACGAGAAGCTGTGCGGCGGCCCGGGGGAACGCGACCCGCGGCTGGCCGGCGTCAGCGTCGAGTGCTTCGCGCCCGATCCGGTGACCACCCAGGGCGAGGTCATCCACGCGGCCGACCGCATGCGCGAACTCGGCCTGCACCACCTGGGCGTGCTCACCTTCCACCAGCACGTGGAGCGTGCGCGGCTGCTGGCGGAGCGGTGCTTCACCCCCGAGGCGGGCCGTGTGTCCCTGTACGCGTTCGATGCCGGTTTTGACCGGCTCGGCCGCCTGCAGCACGGCGTCTACGGCGTGCTGGCCTACGGGAAGGCGATGCTCACGCCGGGCTGCGACCAGCAGCTGCCCGGCGTGCTGCAGTGGCCGCTCGACCTGGCCAAGCGACTGCGCGGGCAGCCCGTCGGGGACGAGGCCGGCGCCGTCGTCGTGGGCGCCCGGCGGGCGGGGGCGGTGTGATCGTCGGCGTGGGGGTGGACGTGGTGGACGTCCCGCGGTTCCGGGCGCAGCTCGAGCGCACGCCGGCGCTGCGCGCACGCCTGTTCACCGAGGACGAGCGGGACCTGCCGCTGCGCTCGCTGGCCGCGCGCTTCGCCGCCAAGGAGGCGGTCGCCAAGGCCATGGGCGCCCCGCCCGGGATGATGTGGCACCACTGCTGGATCCCGCGCCCGGACCACGGCGACGGCCGCCCCACCGTGCACCTGACCGGCACCGTCCAGGCCCAGGCCGAGGCCCTGGGCATCACCCACTGGCACCTCTCCCTCAGTCATGACGGGGACGTCGCCACCGCCTACGTGGTCGCCGAACGCCGCGCGGCCGAGGAGGAGTCCGCATGACCGCCGATGACCTGACCCGCATCGCCGTGACCGGCTCGGCCGTGCGCACGGCCGAGGAGCCCCTGCTCGCGGCCGGCCGGGGCCCGGAGCTGATGCGCGCCGCCGCCTGGGCCCTGGCCGAGCACGCCGCCGCCCTGCTGCGTGAGCGCGGCCCCGTGGCCGGGGCGACCGTGGCCGCCCTCGTCGGCCCCGGCAACAACGGCGGGGACGCGCTGTTCGCCCTCGCCTTCCTGCGCCGCCGGGGCGTGGCCGCGGTCGCCGTGCCCGTCCGCCGGGACGACGACGGCGCCCCGCGCTGGCACGCCGAGGGCTGGGCTGCGCTGCAGGCGGCCGGGGGACGCCGCGCGGACGCGGTGCCGCCCGAGGCCGCGCTCGTGGTGGACGGCGTGCTCGGCACGGGCTTCACCGGCGAGTATGAGCTGCCCGCCGCGGCGCGCGCGCTGCCGGCGGAGGCGCTCGTGCTGGCGTGCGACGTGCCCTCCGGCGTGGACGCGGACACCGGCGAGGTGCGGGGGGAGGCCCTCCGCGCGGACGCGACCGTGACGTTCGGCGCCCTCAAGTCCGGTCTCGTCCTCGGGGAGGGGGCGGCGCGCGCGGGCACCGTGCACGTGGTGGACATCGGGCTGGGACCGCACCTGCCGACGTCGCCGGCCGCGCGGCTGGGCGTGATGGACGAGGCCGCCGCACGGACCGCCCACCCGGCCCCCGCGGCCGAGGCCCACAAGTACACGCGCGGCGTGGTGGCCGTCGTCGCCGGATCGGAGCGCTACCCGGGGGCCGCCGTGCTCGCGAGCGCGGGTGCGCTGCACACGGGCGCGGGCATGGTGCACCATTCCGGCCCGCAGACCACCCGGGACCTGGTGCTCGCCGCCCACCCCGAGGCGCTGGTCTCGGCGGAGGGGCCCGAGCCGTCGCGCGCGGACGCCTGGGTGGCCGGCCCCGGCTTGGACACCGAGCACGACGCGCGGCGGCGCTGGGCCGGCGTCCTCGCCGCGCTTGAGGACCGGCCGGAGGCGGCCCTGCTCGCCGACGCCTCGGCCCTGGACCTGGTCACCGCCGCCGAGCTGCGGTCGCTGCGCGCGGCCGGCACGCCCGTGGTCCTGACGCCGCACGCCGGGGAGTGGTCCCGCCTGCGCGAGCGCGTCCCCGCGGACGGCGCCGACGCCGCCGACCCGCTCGCCGCCCTCCGCGCGTGGACGGCCGAACACGGCGCCACGGTCCTGCTCAAGGGCCCGCGCACCCTCGTGGTCGCCCCGGACGGCGAGGCATGGGCCGTGACCGGCGGCGGCCCCGAGCTCGCGATGGGCGGGACCGGCGACGTGCTCTCCGGGGCGATCGGCGCCGTCCTGGCCGCGGACGTGGCGCGGCGCTCGCGGGCGCGCCGGGCCGGGGAGGACCCCGGCCCGGCGCCCACGGCCCGGCTCGCGGCCGCCGCCGCCTGGCTGCACGCCCAGGCCGGGGCCGACCAGGCCCGCGCCGGGCGGATCACCACGGCCACGCTGCCGGCCGCGCTGGGCGCGCGCGTCGCGCACCTGTGGTGGCCGGACGACGCCGAGCCGGAGGCCGTCCGATGAGCCGCGCCGACGTCAGCCCGGCGGACACCGAGCGCGCCGTACGCATCGACCTGGCGGCCGTCCGGCACAACGTGGGCGTGCTGCAGGAGCGGATCCGCCGCCCCGACGGCAGCCGGCCGCTGCTGACCGCCGTCGTCAAGGCCGACGCCTACGGCCACGGCGCGGTGGCCGTCGCGCGCGCCGCCGCGGCCGCCGGCGCGGACCGGCTCGGGGTGGCCCACGTGCGCGAGGCCCTGGCCCTGCGCGCGGCGGGGGTGCGCCTGCCCGTGCTCGCGTGGCTGCACACCGGGGCCACGGACTTCGCCGCCGCGGTGGAGGCGGAGGTGACCCTCGGTGTCTCGGGCTGGGACCTCGACGCCGTCGCCGACGCCGTCCGCGGGCTGCGGTCCCGCGGCGGGGCCGGACCCGAGGCCCGCGCCGTCCTGCACCTGAAGGCGGACACCGGCCTGGGCCGCCACGGCTGCACGCCCGAGCGGTGGCCCGCGTTCGTCGCGCGTGCCGCCGAGCTCGAGGCCGCGGGCCTCGTGCGGGTGGAGGGCGTGTTCTCCCACCTCGGCGTGGCGGACGAGCCGGACCGGGCCGCCGAGACCACGGCGCAGCTGCTGCGGTTCGAGCGGATGGCCGCCGAGGCCGCCGAGACGCTCGGCCACCCACTGCTGCGGCACCTGGCCAACACGCCCGCCACCCTCGCCCGGCCGGACACGCACCTGGACATGGTGCGCGTCGGCCTGGGCCTGTACGGGCTCTCCCCGTTCGCGGACGTCACCGCCGCCGAGCTCGGGCTGCGCCCGGCCATGTCCCTCGTCACCGTCCTGGCCAACGTCAAGGCCGTCCCCGCCGGGCAGGGCGTGTCCTACGGGTTCCGCCACGTCACGGCGGAGCCCACCACCCTCGGGCTCGTGCCCGTCGGCTACGCCGACGGCGTCCCGCGCGTCGTCGAGGGCACGCGCGTCCACGTCGGCGGCCGGAACGTCCCCGTGGTGGGCCGCGTCGCGATGGACCAGTTCGTGGTGGACCTCGGCCCGGACGCCGCGGACGCGCCCGGCGACGCCGTCGAGCTGTTCGGACCGGCCTCTGGCATTCCGGTGGAGGAGTGGGCCGCGGCCGCCGGGACGATCAACTACGAGCTGGTGACCCGCATCGGAGGCCGCGTGGACCGGCAGCACGTGGACCCCACGCCGACCCAGGAGGCCCGCCCATGAGCGACCACGAGATCCCCGCCCCCGGCCCGACCCTGCCGGAGCCCGTGCTGACGGCGACGGTCCCGCTCGAGGGCGCCGACGGCACCCGGGCGTTCGGCCGCGCCCTCGCCGGGGTGCTCCGCACCGGCGACGTGCTGATCCTCACGGGCGACCTCGGCGCGGGCAAGACGACCTTCACCCAGGGGCTGGCCAGCGGATTCGGCGTGGCCTCCGGTGTGGTCTCGCCGACGTTCGTCCTCTCCCGCGTCCACCCCGCCCCGGCCGACGCCCCGGCGGGCACCCCGGACCTCGTGCACGTGGACGCGTACCGGCTGCGCTCGGCGGGGGAGCTCACGGACCTCGACCTGGACGCGAGCGTGGACCGCTCCGTGACCGTCGTCGAGTGGGGCCGGGGCATGGCCGAGTCCCTCGCCGGGTTCCCCGAGGACCCGGACGCCTCGTGGCTGGACATCGAGATCGTCCGGGCCCGCGGGGGTGAGGACGCCCCCGCGGCCTCGGCGGGGGAGGGCGAGGACGGCATCGTCACCGACTTCTCCGACGAGGACGGGGGCCAGGCCGAGGAGCTGCGTACTGCCGTCGTGACCGGCCGCGGCCCGCGCTGGGCCGGCGTCGTGCTTCCGTAGACTGGCGGCCATGGCCCTGCTCCTCGCGATCGACTCCTCCGCCGCCGCCTCCGTCGCCGTCCTGCGGGACGGTGAGGAGCTCGCGCGCTGGGCCACGGACGACACCCACGCCCACGCCGAGGTGCTCGCCCCCGCGGTGCAGACCGTGCTCGGCGAGGCCGGCGTCACCGGCACCGCGCTGGACGCGCTCGCGGTCGGTGTCGGCCCCGGACCCTTCACGGGGCTGCGCGCGGGCCTGGCGACGGCGGCCGCCCTCGGCCTGGCGTGGGACGTGCCCGTGCACGGGGTCCGCAGCCTCGACGCGCTCGCCCACGCGGCCGGCGTCGACGCCTTCCGCCACGGGATCGAGGAGTTCGTGGTCGCCACGGACGCCCGCCGCCGCGAGGTCTACTGGGCCCACTACGCGCAGGTCGGCGGGCAGCCGACGCTGCTGCACGGCCCCTTCGTCTCGCCGGCGGACGAGGTCACCCCGCTGCCCGTCTACGGCGCGGGGGCCGGGCTCTACCCCGAGGCGCTGCGCGCGGTGCCGGACTGGGAGTCGGCCACGCCGTCCGCCGTCGGGGTGGGGCAGGTGGCCGAGCTCGCCCTGCGGCGCGGCCGAGGCCTCGTGCCCGCCGAGCCGCTCTACCTGCGCGAGTCCGACGCCACGGTCCCCGGCCCCCGCAAGCGGGCGGGCGCGTGAGCCCGGCCGAGCCGGCCCCGACCGGCGACGGGCGCCCCGCCGAGGACGAGCACGGGCTGCCGCCCGGGTACCTGCTGCGCCCCATGACCGTGTGGGACATCCCCGAGGTGCTCGCCCACGAGGCCACGCTCTTCCCGCTCGACGCCTGGCCCGCGCACTTCTACGAGGAGGAGCTCGCCCAGACCGGCCCCGCCGGCGGGCGGGACGCGCACGGCCGCCCGCCCACCCGGGACTACCGCGTGGTCGTCCGCGACGTGGCCGCGCCCGGCTCCGCGGACGACGACGGCCCCGCCCCCGGTGAGATCGTCGGCTACGGCGGGATCATGGTGGTCGGCGACGTCGCCGACGTGCAGACCGTGGGCACGGTCGCCGCGGCGCAGGGGCGGGGGATCGGGGCGGCCCAGCTGCGCTGGATGGCCGCGGAGGCCACGGCGCGCGGCGCGAGCGCCCTCATGCTCGAGGTCCGGGCCTCCAACGCCGTCGCCCGGCGGCTCTACGTGCGCCACGGATTCGAGGAGCTGCACGTGCGTCGCCGCTACTACCCGGGCGGCGAGGACGCCGTGATCATGCGCAAGCCCCTGTGACCGGGCCGCTCACTAGACTGGAGCCCATGCCCACCGCCACCGCAGCCCCCCTCGTGCTCGGCATCGAGTCCTCCTGCGACGAGACCGGCGTCGGCGTCGTCCGCGGCACCGCCCTGCTGGCCCACGAGGTCGCCTCCTCCGTGGAGGAGCACGTGCGCTTCGGCGGCGTGATCCCGGAGATCGCCGCCCGCGCCCACCTCGAGGCCCTCGTGCCCACGATCCGCCGCGCGCTGGACACCGCCGACGTCACCCTCGCGGACCTCGACGCGATCGCCGTCACCTCCGGCCCGGGTCTGGCGGGCGCGCTCATGGTGGGGGTCGCGGGGGCGAAAGCGCTCGCCACGGCCCTCGGCACGCCCCTCTACGGCATCAACCACCTCGTGGCGCACGTGGGCGTCGGCATGCTGGACGGCGTGCGGCCCGCGCAGTGGGACGACCTGCCCGCGGACCTGGGCGCGCTGCTCGTCTCCGGCGGGCACACCGAGATCCTGCGCGTGGGCCGGATCAGCTCCGAGGTCGAGCTGCTGGGCTCGACCATCGACGACGCGGCCGGCGAGGCGTACGACAAGGTCGCCCGGCTCATCGGGGCGGGCTACCCCGGGGGCCCCGTGATCGACCGGCTCGCCGCCCAGGGTGACCCGACGGCCTTCCGCTTCCCGCGCGGGCTCACCGCGGGCAAGTTCGTCGGCAGCGCCGAGGAGCCCGGCCCGCACCGGCACGACTGGTCCTTCTCCGGGCTGAAGACCGCCGTCTCCCGCGCCGTGGAGCAGTTCGAGGCCCGCGGGCTCGAGGTGCCGCGCGCGGACATCGCGGCCTCCTTCCAGGAGGCCGTCGCGGACGTGATCACCGCCAAGGCCGTCCGCGCCTGCCGCGAGCACGGGCTCACCCACCTGATGCTCGGCGGCGGCGTCGCGGCGAACTCGCGCCTGCGCGCCCTGCTCGCCGACCGGTGCCGCTCCGCCGGCATCGAGCTGACCGTCCCGCCCGTGAACCTGTGCACCGACAACGGGGCGATGGTCGCCGCACTCGGCGCACGCCTGGTGCGCGACGGCGTCGCCCCCTCCGACGCGTGGTTCGGCGCGGACCCGGGACAGCCGGTCGAGGTCGTCAGCGTCTGAGCGCGCCCGGCCTCTTGCCGCCACGCCCACGCGTTCCGTAGGCAAGGCCCATGACCGGTCATGATCACCCCCGCCCCGAGTCCATCTCCGCCGCCGTGGACGAGCAGATGCTGGCGGACTTCCTCAACCAGCACCTGCTCGGCTCCCGCTCCGGTGTGAAGGCGTTCCGCGCCGCCGAGCAGACCTGGGCCGGCACCCCGCAGGAGGCCGCGCTGCGCCGCCTCGGCGACGCCGTCCAGGACGACCAGGACCGCCTCGAGGCGCTCATCGGCGAGCTGGGCCTCCGCACCCCGCTGGTGGACCGGGCCGCCGGCGCGGCGGCCGAGGTCGGTGGACGTCTCAACCCCGTGAACGCGCTGCGCACGCGCGGGTCCGGCTGGACGCAGATCGAACTGGACCTGCTGCAGGGCATGCTCCAGGCCAAGTCCGCGATGTGGGACGTCCTCGAACAGCTCGCGCCGCACCTGCCGGCGGTCGACGCCGCCGAGATGCAGGCCCTGCGCCAGAGGACCGCCGACCAGCAGCGCGAGGTCCAGCGCATCACCTCCGCCACCCTCGAGGGACGGTTCCTGGCCGGCTGAGGCCCGGGCTACTCCTCGCCCGTCTGATGCTCCCCGGACCGGCCGCCGTGCACCTCGGCGGGCAGCTCGTCCACCGGCGCGACGACGACGTCCTGCAGCTTCCAGTCCAGCGCGGCGATCGCGTCCCGCAGCGCGCAGCAGCGGGCCACCGTCACGTCCGCCCCCTCGTGCGGCACCACGAACATCTCCACGTGGAACACGTGGCCCTCGTCTCGGACGCGGGCGCCCGCATGGCGCACCCACGGCTCCGCCCAGGCGACCCGCTCGGCACGGTCGATGAGCGGGTGCGGCCGGGCGCCGTCGATCGTGGCGGCGCGGCGATCCGCCAGGTTCGTGACGGCCTCCTTCAGGTTCTTCCAGCCGTCCAGCACGATGCTCACGCCCACGAAGATCGCCGCAGCGGAGTCCGCCCACCACCAGCCCAGGCCGATGCCGGCCACGCCGACGATGGTCGCCACGCCCGTCTGCCAGTCCGCCTTGTTCATGTCCGCGTCCGCGTACAGCACGCGGTCGTGGAGCTGCTCGGCCAGCTTGAGCTTCTTGTGGCCGAGGATCATGGGCCCGGGCACGGACAGGGCCATCACGGCCATCATGAACCAGCCCTGCCACACGGTGTGCCCGAACAGGTCGAACGTGCCGATGGGCGGGTGCTCCGCCGTCACCAGGCCCAGGAGGGAGTCGCCGACGAGGACCACGCCCATCACGGACAGGGCGACGGCGGCCACGAGGTGCCCCACCCCGACGGACCGGTGAGAGCCGTAGGGCCGGGCCCGCGTCGGGGCCATGCGGGCCACGCGCAGGGCGACGAGGAACGCGATCGGCGGGATCAGGGAGAGCAGGTCCTCGATCCACGCGGCCCGCATGGCCTGCGAGGAGCCCATCACGAACGCCACGAGGACGATCGTGACCACGATCACCCCCAGCGTCGCCCATTCGAGCCGCTTGGCCTGCTGGACCACGCGCTCGATCTCCGGGGGCAGCTCCGTGGCGCCGAACCGGCGCCCGCTCGGCCCCGTCTCCCGGGTGTCCCGCCGCGTCATCGGGCCTCCTCCGCTGCGCGCTGGTCGAAGTACGCCTCGAGGGCCGTGAGCATCTGATTCTCACCCAGGGGCACGGCCATCACGAGCTTCACCGGCTCGCCGTCCGGGCCCTCCGCCTCGGCGTAGTCGCGGGTGATGCTCGCGTGCGACGTCCACGGGGACGCCGAGGTCAGGCCGCCGGCCACCAGGTCCATGTCGCCCTTCTCCAGCGCGGTCATGAGCGCCTCCTCCCCGGCCACGGTCCACTCGACGCGTGCGTCGTGCGCCGCCGCGAAGCCGCGGATCAGGTCGGGCTCGGGGCCGACGGGCTCGGCGCCCGAGGCGTCCACGTGGGGCGGGTGGTGCACGACGCCGGCGCGCAGCACCCCGCCCGTGACGCGGTCCAGGGTGCCGTCCGGGTCGGCGGGGTAGCCGGAGGAGGTGCAGGCGGTGAACCCGAGGGCGACGCCCCCGAGCAGGCCCGTCAGGGCGGCCCGACGGGTGATGGTCATCGTCCTCATTCCGTGGGCGAGTGCGAGCGGTGCCCGGCGTTGCCGAGGCCTTCGGCGCCGTCGAGATGGTCGAGCACGAGGCGGACCGCCTCCCGGGCGTCGGTGGTCTCGGACCAGCCGGTCGCGGCGCGCAGGGCCGTGGTGTCCATGATGGGCACCGCTGCGGCCATGTCCACCCACCCCGGGTCGGTGGGCTGCAGCCGTGCCCGGTAGCTCAGCGCCGCGGCCGCGCGGAACAGGCCCACGGGCAGCTCCAGGATGCGGCGCGCCCCGAGGACGGTGCCCATGGTGTGCGCGTCCAGCACGGGGTCGGCGGCCACATTGAAGGCGCCGCCCGCCCGGTGGACGATCACGCGCCAGTACGCGTCCGCCACGTCCTGGGCCGTGAGCGCCTGGAATCGCAGGCCCCGCGGGAACGGAAGCACCGGAGTGCGCAGGCGGGCGACCAGCCGGGCGGGGACGAGGTCGCCCAGGAAGTAGTCCTTGATCTCGGGCCCGGCGGCGGACTGGAAGATCAGCCCGGGGCGCAGCCGGGTCACGAGCAGCTCGGGGTGCTCGGCCTGCACGCGGTCGAGGATCGACTCGACCTCGGCCTTCTGCGCGGCGTAGTGCGAGGTGGGGACCCCGGTGGTGGGATGGGACTCGGGCACGGCGCGGCCCTTCGGCCCGGGCCCGTACGCGCCCACCGAGGACGCGTAGACCAGGTGGGGCACGCCCGCCTCGGCCACGGCCCGGAACACCCGCTCGTTGCCGGCCACGTTGACGGCGCGCAGGTGGTCGCGGTCGCGGTTGGGGCGGATCACCCACACCAGGTCGACGACGGCGTCGGCGCCGGCCACGATCTCGCGCAGCCGCCCCGCCGCCGTGGGCTCCGCCACGTCCAGGCGGTGCCACTCGACGCCGTCGTAGGGCGCTCCGGCCCGGTCCGGGCCGCGCCGGCTCACGCCCGCGATCGAGCTCACCTCGTCCGCGGCCTGGAGGCGGTGCAGGACAGCGGTGCCGACGTTGCCCGTCGCGCCCAGGACGACGATCCTCACGGCTTCAGTACCACCTTGACGCAGCCGTCCTCCTTCTTCTGGAACGTCTCATAGAGGGCGGGCGCGCCCTCGAGCGAGGCGGTGTGCGTGGTCAGGTCGAGCACGCCGAGGGGGTCGGACGGGTCGTCGAGCAGGGGCAGCAGGTCGTCCACCCAGCGACGGACGTTGCACTGGCCCATCGTCAGGGTGACCTGCTTGTCGAACAGGGTGAGCATCGGCATCGGGTCCTTCATGCCGCCGTAGACCCCGGAGAGCGACACCGTGCCGCCGCGCCGGACCGCGTCGATCGCGGTGTGGAGGGCGCTCAGGCGGTCGACGCCGGCGGTCTTCATGGCCGCCCGGCCGAGCGCGTCGGGCAGCAGGCCCACGGCGGTGTGGGCCGCATGCCCCGCCGGGGAGGCGTGCGCCTCCATGCCGACCGCGTCCACGACCCCGTCGGGGCCGCGGCCGCCGGTGCGCTCGCGGAGCGCCTCGGCCTCGCCGCCGTCGGCGTCCAGGACCTCGATGCCGTGCCGGGCCGCCATCGCGCGGCGCTCGGGGACCGGGTCGACGCCGATCACCCGGTACCCCAGGTGCACGCCGATGCGTGCCGCCAGCTGGCCGATGGGGCCGAGGCCGAGCACCGCGAGCGTGCCGCCGTCGGGGACGTTCGCGTACTGGACCCCCTGCCAGGCGGTGGGGACGACGTCCGAGAGGAACAGCCACTGCTCATCCGGGCCGGTGTGCGGCACCTTCACGGGGCCGTAGTCCGCGTGGGGCACGCGCAGCAGCTCGGCCTGTCCGCCGGGGACGGAGCCGTAGAGCCGGGAGTAGCCGAAGAGTGCGGCGCCGGAGCCCTGCTCCCGCACCTGGGTGGTCTCGCACTGGGACTGCAGCCCGCGCTGACACATCCAGCACCGCCCGCAGGAGATGGTGAAGGGCACGACCACCCGGTCACCGGGCCGGATGTGGGTGACCTCGGACCCGACCTCGCGGACGATGCCCATCGGCTCGTGGCCGATCACGTCCCCCGCGTCCATGAACGGCCCCAGGACCTCGTACAGATGCAGGTCCGACCCGCAGATGCCGGTCGAGGTGACCTCGATGATCGCGTCCGTCGGCTCCTGGATCCGAGGATCCGGGACGTCCTCGACGGTGACGTTGCGCTTTCCCTGCCATGTGAGTGCTCGCATGGTGGGACCGTAGCCGCGCCGGGCGGGCCGGCGGAAGCCTGGAGGCGCGGCGGGGCGGCAACCTCGCCGGGGGAGCGGCCGCTCAGCCGGTGCGGCCGTCCAGCGACGCGCGGGTGCGGGCGGCGGCGTCCAGCACGACCGCGCGCAGCGGGGCCACCGCGTCATCCGTGTCCTCACCCGCGGCCGGCGGGCCGGCCAGGGCCTGTGCCTCCACGCGACGCTGACGCGCGGCGCCGCCGTCGTCGATCATCGCCTGGACGCCGGCGAGCTCCGCCGCGCAGCCCAGCCGCTCCGCGACCGGGGTCAGTCGCTCGATCTCCGCCGGCAGGTGCTCCGCCAGCGGGACCTGGGTGCCCCGGGCGTCCACGATCACGGTGGCGTCCATGCCGTACCGGGCGGCGCGCCACTTGTTCTCCTGCACGTGCCACGGCGGCAGGACCTCGACCGTCTCGCCGCGCTCCAGGCTCGCGGACAGGTCGTCCACGAGGCACTGCGTGTAGGCGGTCACGGCGGCGATCTCCTCGAGCGTGGCCAGGCCGTCGCACGCGCGCATCTCCACCGTGCCCAGGCGGGGCACGGCCCGCACGTCCCAGCGGCACTCGGTGACGTCCGCGATCATGCCCACCTGCTCCATCTGGGCCACGCAGCGCTCGAAGTCCTCCCACTCCTGGAACTGGAACGGCAGGCCGGCCGTGGGCAGCTGCTGGAACAGGAGGGTGCGCTGGGACTGGTAGCCCGTGTCCGTGCCCGCCCAGAAGGGGGAGGAGGCCGAGAGTGCGAGCAGGTGCGGCACGCGGTTGACCAGGCCGTTCACCACCGGCATGGCCTTGGAGACGTCGTCCAGGCCCACGTGCACGTGCACGCCGAAGATCAGCATCTGCCGACCCCAGTACTGGGTGAGATCCAGCATGCGGTCGTAGCGCTCGCTGGGCGTCGAGGGCTGCGCGATCGCGTCCGCGAACGGGTGCGTGCCCTGGCAGAACAGGGAGATGCCCCGCGCCGCCGCGGCGTCGGCCACGCGCGCGGCGATCCGGCCGAGGTCCGCCGTCGCGGCGTCGACGCGCTCGTGCACACCCGTGACGAGCTCCACCGTGTTCTGCAGGAGCTCGCTGGTCATGTGCGGGTTCACGTCGTCCTCGGCGAGGCCCTCGGTCACATGCAGGGCGCGCAGCAGGTCTGGGGCCTCGGAGCGCAGCTCGCCGGACACGGCGTCCACGAGCGCGAGCTCCCACTCGATTCCGAGAGTGGACTGCGCGGAGTCGGCGAAGGGCAGAGTCATGCCGCCCATCCTAGAAGCCCCTGCCGGCTCTGCGCCCGGTGTCCACGCTTCGGACCTAGGGTGGGGCGCATGGCCCGTCCCCGCCCCGCCTCCCGCTCGCCGCGCCCCACGGCCGCCGCCTCGGAGGCGGACGCCACCGCCCTGGCCCCCGTCCTCGAGGCGGAGGGCCGGGCCCTCCTCGACTCCCTCGCCGGGTACCGGGAGGCCGACGCGCTCGCGGTCTCCTCCCGCCTGCGTGCGGCCGGGCATCCGCCCGAGCGCGTGGCCGCCGCGCTGACCCAGGCCGCGCTGCGGTCCCGGGCGGAGGCCCGCCTCGGGCGGCAGGCGCGCCGGATGCTGTTCACCCGCGACGGCCTGGAGCAGGCCACCCGCCCGCTGGTCGCGGGCCTGCACGCGGACCGGCTGGCGGCCGCGGGGGCCCGGCGCGTCGCCGACCTCGGCTGCGGTCTCGGCCTGGACGCGCGCGCCTTCGCCGACCGGGGCCTGGACGTCGTGGCGGTGGAGCGGGACGCCGTCGTCGCCGCGGCCGCCGAGGTGAACCTCGCCGGCCACCGCGGTGCGCGTGTGGTGCACGGCGACGCCGTGGCCTGGGCCCGCGCCCACGTGCCCGCCGAGGCGGACGCGGTGTGGCTGGACCCCGCCCGCCGTCAGGTCGGCGGGGGCGGGTCCGCGCGCGTGTTCGACCCCGAGGCGTTCTCCCCGCCCCTGAGCGTCGTGACGGACATCGCCGCGACGGGCGTGCCGGTGGGTGTCAAGCTCGGCCCGGGGCTTCCGCACGAGGCCGTGCCGGCGGGCGCCGAGGCCGAGTGGGTGAGCGTCGACGGCGACGTCGTGGAGGCCGCCCTGTGGTTCAACGCGGCGGCCCGCCCCGGGGTGCGGCGGGCGGCGCGCGTCATGACCGTCCGGGGTGGGGAGACGACGACGGCGCAGCTCGTCTCCGGCGCGGACTTCGGCGACTCGCCCGAGGTCGAGGCCGTGGGGGAGGAGGGCATGGCGGGGCTCGTCGGCGCGGTCCTGCACGAGCCGGACGGCGCGGTCATCCGGGCCGGACTCGTGACGGACCTGGCCGTGTCCTGGCCCGTGCCGACGCGGCAGCTGGACCCCCACCTGGCCTACCTCGTCGCGCCCGAGCCCGTGCACGACGGCCTGGCCCGCGCCCATCGGATCGAGGCGGTGCACGGCTTCCACCTGGCCTCCCTGCGGCGCTGGGCGAAGGAGACCGGGGTGGGCCGGCTGGACGTGAAGAAGCGGGGCATCCGCGAGACGCCCGAGGAGGTCCGTCGCGCCGTCCTCGGCGGGACGAAGCCGGGCCGGCGTGGCGGGGCCGGACGGCACGCCACCCTCGTGCTGGCGCGCGTGGGTCGGTCGCGGTTCGCCCTCGAGGTGACGCCGTTGGACTGACGGGGCTCGAGGCCGCGGGCCCCGGGCGGCGGGAGCCGTCGAACCCCCGTTGGGGGATTACGGCACCCTCGTGTACGGTATTCGACTGAGGCAAGGCTCACCTCCACGGGAGCGCGCCCACCACCCCGACTGCTCATCCCGGGGCAGCCCCGCCGCCCAGAAGGAGAACCATGCCGCGTTCCGTCAGCGCCCCCCGCCTCGCCCGTCTCGCCCTGACCTCGGTGGCGGCCCTCGCCCTCGTCGGCTGCTCCGCCGGCGGCGCGGCCACGGGCTCGTCCTCCGCGAGCGCCTCCGGCGAGTCCTCGGCCTCCGCGAGCGCCGCCGGCGGCTCCTCGGCCGCCTCGGGCGGCATCGCGGCCGGGGTCACCGTCACCGACATGTCCGGCGCCGAGGTCACCCTGCCGGAGGAGGTCGACTCCGTCATCGCCACGGACAACCGCACCTTCCGCACGCTGGACGACTGGGGCGTCGAGCTGTCGGCCGCGCCGAAGCAGATCATGTACAAGGGCGAGGGCGGGCCCTCCTACCTCCAGGACGACTCGGTCGCCGACATCGGCAACCACCGGGAGCCGGACATGGAGCTGTTCGTCACCGCCGAGCCGGACGTCGTGTTCAACGGCCAGCGGTTCAACGAGCGCAAGGCCGAGATCGACGAGCTGACCGGCGACGCCGCCGTCGTGGACACGGACTTCGACGTCACGCAGACCCCCATGGACGAGGGCCTGAAGGAGCTGACCACCCTGCTGGGCGAGGCCACCGGCCACGAGGCCGATGCCGAGAAGCTCATCGCCGACTTCGACGCCGCCACCCAGCGCGCCAAGGACGCCTACGACCCCGAGCAGACCGTCATGGGCCTCATCGCCTCGGGCGGCGAACTGTCGTACGTCGCGCCCAGCACCGGTCGCGCCATCGGCCCGTTCTTCGACATGCTGGAGCTGACCCCGGCCCTCGAGCAGTCGGGCACCGACAACCACCAGGGCGACGACATCTCCGTCGAGGCCATCGCGAAGTCGAACCCGGACTGGCTGATCGTCATGGACCGCGACGCCGCCATCGGCGAGGAGAACGCCACCGCCGCCGAGCTGATCGAGCGCTCCGAGGCCCTCCAGGACGTGACCGCGGTGAAGGAGGGCAACATCGTCTACCTGCCCGCCGACTTCTACGTCGCCGAGGACATCCAGAACCACACCACCGTCATGGAGGACCTCGCGAAGGCCTTCGAAGGCGCGCAGTGACTCTCGACGTGCGTCACCACGTCGCCGACGCCCCGCCCCGGCTCGAGGAGCCGGGGCGGGGCGACCGCGTGTGCTGGGTCCCGCCCGCCGTCCTGCGGCCCGAGCGCACCCGCTGGCAGCGCACCTGGCCGCTGCTGGTCGGCGTCGTGGTGACCGCGGCCCTCATCGTGGTCTCGCTGTTCGTGGGCGTGTACGACGTCGGCGCGGAGGGCGGACGCGAGATGTTCGCCATCACGCGCGTGCCGCGCACGGTCGCCCTCGTGCTGGCCGGCGCCTCGATGGCGGTGTGCGGGCTGATCATGCAGCTCATGACGCAGAACCGCTTCGTGGAGCCCAGCACCACGGGCACCACCGAGTGGGCCGGCCTCGGCCTGCTGGTGACCATGGTGCTCGTGCCGGGTGCGGGCCTGGTGACCCGGATGGTCGGGGCCATCCTCTTCGCCTTCGTCGGCACCCTCGTCTTCTTCCTCTTCCTGCGGCGGGTGCGCCTGCAGTCCTCCCTCATCGTGCCGATCGTGGGCATCATGCTCGGCGCCGTCGTGGGCGCCGCGTCGACGTTCCTCGCCCTCCAGACGGACATGCTGCAGCAGGTGGGCGCGTGGTTCGCGGGCTCGTTCACCTCCGTGGTCCGCGGCCGGTATGAGCTGCTCTTCCTCGTGCTGATCGTGTGCGTGGCGGTCTTCGTCATCGCGGACCGCTTCACCGTGGCCGGCCTCGGCAAGGACGTCGCCACGAACGTCGGCCTCAACTACGACGCCGTGATCCTCACCGGCGTGGCCATGGTGGCCGTGGCCACCGGCGTGGTCACCGTGGTGATCGGGGCCCTCCCGTTCCTGGGGCTCGTGGTCCCCAACCTCGTGTCCATGGTGCGCGGCGACAACCTGCGGACGAACCTGCCCTGGGTGGTCATGGTCGGCGTGTGGATCGTGATCGTCTGCGACCTGATCGGGCGCACCGTGATCGCCCCGTTCGAGGTGCCCATCTCGCTGATCCTGGGCCTCGTGGGCGCGATCGTGTTCCTCGCCCTGCTGCTGAGGCAGGCCAAGCATGGCTGAGCCGCTCGCGACCGCCCCGGGTCGCCTCCCCGCCCCGCCCGGTGGCGCCACCGCGGCCGGGCCCGTCGACGCCGACGCCCCGCGCCGGTCCGGCGCGTTCGTCACCGCCGCCGACCGCCGGAGGTATGCGGTCGTCGTCGCCGTGCTGGCCGCCGTCGCCGTGCTCTCCACCGCCGGGATCCTGCTGTGGGGCAACGAGGCCGAACCCGGTTCGCGCGCGTTCTGGATGATCGCGCGGATGCGCGTGGAATCCCTGGGCGTGATCGGCATCGTGGCGCTGTGCCACTCCTTCGCGACCGTCACCTTCCACACGGTGACGGGCAACCGCATCATCACGCCCTCGATCATGGGGTTCGAGGCGCTCTACACCGCCGTGTCGACCGTCGCCGTGTACGTGCTGGGAGCCGCCGGCGTCGCGGTGCTGACCGGGGTGGGGCCGTTCCTCGCCCAGGCCGCGCTCATGGTGGCGCTGGCGACGGCCCTGTACTCGTGGCTGCTCTCCCGGCCCTACGGCAGCGTCCATCTGATGCTGCTCGTGGGCGTGGTGCTGGGCGGCGGGCTGGCCGCGCTGAGCACGTTCATGCACCGACTGCTGGACCCGAACTCGTTCGACCTGCTGAGCGCGCGGCTCTTCGGCAACATCTCCAACGCCCGGACCGAGTACGTGGCGATCGCCGCGCCCATCGCCGTCGTCGTGTGCGCGCTGCTGTGGCTGCGCTCCCGCCGCCTGAACACGGTGGCGCTCGGCGCCGACGCCGCGACCAACCTGGGCCTGCACCACCGGCGCGAGCTCATGGTGACGCTGCTGCTGGTCTCCGTGCTGATGGCCATGACCACCGCGCTCGTGGGCCCGATGACGTTCCTCGGCTTCCTCGTGGCGACGCTGGCGTACAGCCTCGTCGACACCCACGACCACCGGTTCATCCTCCCGGTGGCCGCGCTGGCCGGGTACGCGGTGCTCACGAGCGCCTACTTCGTGCTGCGGCACGTGTTCTACGCGGGGGGTGCGGTCACGGTGGTCATCGAGCTGATCGGCGGCATCACCTTCCTGGTCGTCGTGATGAGAAAGGGACGTCTGTGATCGAGCTGCGCGGCGTGGTGAAGCGCCACAGCGACGAGGTGTGCATCGGACCTGTGGACCTGGACATCCAGGCCGGGGGAGTGACCGCGCTCGTGGGGCCCAACGGGGCGGGCAAGTCCACGCTGCTGACGATGATCGGCCGGCTGCAGGACGCCGACGCCGGGACGATCGCCGTGGGCGGGCACGACATCACCACGACGCCGTCCCGGAAGATCGCGCAGACCCTGTCCATCCTGCGGCAGGAGAACCACTTCGTGACGCGGCTGACCGTGCGGCAGCTCGTGGGGTTCGGGCGCTACCCGTACACGCGCGGCCGGCTGACCCTGGAGGACGAGCGGCACGTGTCCGACGCGATCGACTTCCTCAACCTCGGCCCGTTCGAGAACCGGTACCTCGACCAGCTCTCGGGCGGCCAGCGGCAGCGGGCGTACGTGGCGATGGTGCTGGCGCAGAACACCGAGTACGTGCTGCTGGACGAGCCGCTGAACAACCTGGACATGCAGCACTCGGTGCAGATGATGCAGCAGCTGCGCCGGGCCGCCGACGAGCTGGGCCGGACCGTGGTGATCGTGCTGCACGACATCAACTTCGCCGCCCACTACGCCGACCGGATCGTGGCGATGGGCGACGGCCAGGTGGTGGAGACCGGCACCCCGGCCGAGATCCTGCGCCCTGAGGTGCTGGAGCGGATCTTCAAGACCCCCTGCAGCGTGGTGGACGGACCGCACGGGCCGCTGGCCGTGTACTACTGAGCCGGGCGACGGTGAGGCCGGCCCGGGTCGGTCCGGGCGGGGGTCGGGTGCCCGGCCGACGCGAGCGTTCCGTGGGCAGAACCCGCCGGGTCTCGCCTTCCGGGGGCAGGACCCGCGTGTTTCCAGGTTCCGTGGGCAGAAGCACCCTCGCTTCTGCCCACGGAACCCCTGCGCATGGACGGCAGGGCCATACGCGACGACGACGTCAGGCATCCCAGCCGTTCGAGACCTGTGCCCGTCGTCTGAGGACGGCCTCGATCACCCGCGCATATCCCTCGCCGACGTCCCGGCCCGTGACGTGCAGGGTCATCTGCCCACGCTCCGCGTAGTACTGGTCTCGCCGGGCGTCCCGGGCGTGTTGCTCGGCACTCCGGTGCACCTCGCCGTCGTACTGGAGGACGAGCCGGCAGTCCTCGAACCACAGATCGGCCTCGGGGGCGTCCCGCCGCCCGGGGTCGAACACGTGCTGCAGCGTCGGCTCGCCCAGCCCCGCCTCGACGAGCGCCAGCCTCAACCGGGTCTCCTGCGGTGAGTCGGCACCCACCCGTACGCGCTCGAGCGCCGCCGTCGCCCGCGGTCTTCCGACGAACCGCCCGAGCGGCCGCATCGCCTCGTGCAGCGCGGTGACCGTGGTGATGGGAGGCCGCCGGCCGCGCGGGGACCAGGGGTGACGGACCAGGTGGTCACCCGCCGACACGAGGGATGCCTCGTCCCAGGGGTGGCCGATCGAGCACAGATCGAGCCAGGTCCGTTCCGGCGTCGTCACCCGTAGCCCGAGCACGGAGGTGACGTGGCCGGCGGGCAGGGGTCTGCGGTGCTCCATGATGCCGGGGATCCGCGCCCGTGCGGTGCCGCGGTGCAACGTGATCTCGACGGCGGCGCGTCGCGTGGCCCCGCCCGGGGGAAGCGGGAGGCCGTGGAGGTGCGCCGCCGTCTCGTGGGAGAGAACGGCGTCGGGACGGGACCGCAGGAGGGCGGTCAGCAGGTCGAGGCCGACCCCGTGGTGCGGCGGCGGGAGCCCGGCCGACTCCCAGGTGCGCAGCGGCATGTCACGGCGACGGTGGATGCCGCGGGCGAGGCGGAGGACGTCGGACCGCCGCACCCGGCTGGGCGGCAGACCGCGTTCGAGCACGTCGCGGGTGGTGAAGACGGGGACGAGGGGGAGATCGGGGGCGAAGGACATGGGTCGACCTTGACGCGGTCGGCCTGACGACGGCCGGGCGGGCCGCGTGTCTGTGCACACCGGCGCGGGGTGGGCCGGCTGTGCAGGACTCGGCGGCGGCCGGTTGTCCCGCCGGGACGACGTCGTCATGGCTCGGTGGGCAGAACTGCGAGGAGTTCCGCCCACGCAACATCCGTGGGCAGAAGAGAGGGCGCTTCTGCCCACGGAGACCGAAAACCTGCGGATGCTGCCCACGCGATGGGCGGGGGTGCGGTTTCTGCCCACGGAGGGGGGAGGGGGGAGGGGGGAGGGTGGGGAGTGGGGGAGGGACAGGTTGCGGGCCGCCGTCGTGACCACTCCGCGTGCTCTTGGGCTCGGAACCCGCCCCGCCCGCCGCCCCACGGCATCCCACCGCACCGCGCCCCACGCCTCCGCCCACGGCGGACGGCGGGGACACGGCTGGCACTCATGTTGAAGGAGTGCCAGAACCCGGAGTAGAGTCAGGGCTGGCACTCGGGGGTACCGGGTGCCAATGCCCGAGGTGGACCGTCCGGCACCGCGACGACGGAGGGTCTGACGCCCGTGGCGCACCCGCAGACCACAGCATCAGCGGACCGGCGAGCCCGCCGGAGCCGCACGTCGACGAAGAAGGAGTGTGCAGCATGTCTGTCTCCATCAAGCCCCTCGAGGATCGCATCGTTGTCCGCCCCCTGGAGGCCGAGCAGACCACCGCGTCGGGCCTCGTGATCCCGGACACCGCCAAGGAGAAGCCGCAGGAGGGCCAGGTCGTGGCCGTGGGCCCGGGCCGGGTCGCCGAGAACGGCAACCGCGTGCCCGTCGACGTCGCCGAGGGTGACGTGGTGCTGTACTCCAAGTACGGCGGCACCGAGGTCAAGGTCGGCGGCGAGGAGTACCTGGTGCTCTCCGCCCGCGACGTGCTGGCCGTCGTCGCCAAGTGACCCCGCCGCGACGGGCCCGGTGAGCGGCGCGCACCGCACCGGTGCGCGCGCCCCGGGCCCCTCGCGTCCCCGCACCCCCTGACTCCCTGAACGAAAGGAGCGTCCGTCATGGCCAAGCAGCTGGCTTTCAACGACGACGCACGCCGCGCCCTCCAGGCCGGCATCGACAAGCTCGCCGACACCGTCAAGGTCACCCTCGGCCCCAAGGGCCGCAACGTGGTGCTCGACAAGGCGTGGGGCGCCCCCACCATCACCAACGACGGCGTCACGATCGCCCGTGAGGTGGAGCTGGAGGACCCGTACGAGAACATGGGCGCCCAGCTCGCCAAGGAGGTCGCCACCAAGACCAACGACATCGCGGGCGACGGCACCACCACCGCCACCGTGCTGGCCCAGGCGCTCGTGAACGAGGGCATGCGCCAGGTCGCCGCCGGCGCCGCGCCGGGCGAGGTCAAGAAGGGCATCGAGGTGGCCGTGGCCGCCGTCGAGCAGCGCCTGCAGGAGAACGCCCGCCCGGTCGAGGGCCAGGAGGTGGCCCACGTGGCCGCCATCTCGGCCCAGAACGACGAGGTCGGCGAGCTGCTGGCCCGCGCGTTCGACACGGTCGGCACCGACGGCGTCATCACCATCGAGGAGTCCTCCACGACCTCCACCGAGCTGGACGTCACCGAGGGCATGCAGTTCGACAAGGGCTTCCTGTCCCCGTACATGGTCACCGACGCCGAGCGTCAGGAGGCCGTGCTCGAGGACGCCTACGTCCTGATCAACTCGGGCAAGATCTCCAACGTGCAGGAGCTGCTGCCCCTGCTGGAGAAGGTCCTGCAGGCCAACAAGCCGCTGTTCGTGATCGCCGAGGACGTCGAGGGCGAGGCCCTGTCCACCCTCGTGGTGAACAAGATCCGCGGCACCCTGAACGTCGTGGCCGTCAAGGCCCCGGGCTTCGGCGACCGCCGCAAGGCCATGATGCAGGACATCGCGATCCTCACCGGCGCCCAGGTCGTCTCCCCGGACCTCGGCATGAAGCTCGAGCAGGCCGACCTGGACGTGCTCGGCTCCGCCCGCCGCATCACCGTCACCAAGGACGAGACCACCATCGTCGACGGCGGCGGTGCGGCCGAGGACGTCGAGGCCCGGGTCGCCCAGATCAAGGCCGAGTCCGCCGCGACCGACTCCGACTGGGACCGCGAGAAGCTCCAGGAGCGCCTCGCCAAGCTCTCCGGCGGCATCGGCGTGATCCGCGTGGGCGCCGCCACCGAGGTGGAGCTTAAGGAGCGCAAGCACCGCATCGAGGACGCCGTGTCCTCGACCCGCGCCGCCCTCGAGGAGGGCATCGTGGCCGGCGGCGGCACCGCGCTCATCAACGCGCTGACCGCGCTCGACACCGACGCCGACGTCCAGGCCCTGACCGGCGACGCCGCCGTGGGCGTGGACATCGTCCGCAAGGCCCTGAAGCAGCCGCTGCGCTGGATCGCCCAGAACGCGGGCGAGGACGGCTACGTGGTGGTCTCCAAGGTCGCCGAGCTGGAGCCGAACCACGGCTTCAACGCGAAGACCGGCGTCTACGGCGACCTGATCGCCGACGGCGTGATCGACCCGGTCAAGGTGACGCGCTCCGCGCTGGCCAACGCCGCCTCCATCGCGGCCCTCGTGCTGACCACCGAGACCCTCGTGGCGGACAAGCCCGCCGAGGAGGACGAGGCCGACCACCAGCACTGACCCCTGAGTCGGCCCTGACGCGGCCGGCTGTCGACGACGGCCCCTCACCCGCCCGGGTGAGGGGCCGTCGTCGTCCGGGCGGGAGACGCCGGCCGTCCGGGGTGCCCTCTAGGGTGTGCCCATGGACACACCCACGCCGCCCCGTCCCACCGGGTCCCACACGACCCGGACCCCGGCCCGGCCCCGGCTGCGCCGCTTCGTCCGCGAGTTCTCCTATCCGCACGGCATCCACCCGGCCCTCGTGCCGGGCGTGTCCGTGGAGGACCGCCGGGTGCGCTACGGCGTGGACCGGGTGATCCTCGCCGTCGTCGGCCTGCTGGTGGTCGGCTTCGTGGTGTGGGGTGTGCTGCAGCCGGACGCCGTGCTGGCCGTCTCGAGCGCGGCCCTCGACTGGGTGATGGTCCACGCCGGCTGGCTGTTCGTCCTGCTGGCCATCGGGATGGTGGTGTTCCTGCTGGTCCTGGCGTTCTCCCGGTACGGCGAGATCCCGCTGGGCCTGGACGGGGAGAAGCCCGAGTACTCCACGGCGAGCTGGTCGGCCATGCTCTTCGCGGCCGGCATCGGCATCGGCATCATCTTCTTCGGCCCGTACGAGCCGCTGACCTACTACCTGGCCCCGCGCCCGGGGGCGTACGAGGCGGGGAGCGAGGAGGCGGTGACGGGCGCGCTGGCCCAGGCCGCGCTGCACTGGGGCGTGAACGCGTGGGCGATCTACGCGATCGTCGGCCTGTCGGTCGGCTACGTGTCCTACCGCCGGGGCCGGGTGCCGCTGATGAGCTCGATCATCGCGCCGCTGTTCGGCGACTCCCAGCGCAGCGACTCGGTCGGCGCGCGCCTGATCGACGGGCTCGCGATCATCGCCACATTGTTCGGCACGGCGGCCTCGCTGGGCATCGGCGCCCTGCAGATCGGCCGCGGCGTGGAGATCGTCTCGGGGTGGTCGGCGCCGGGGAACACGGTGGCGCTGGGGATCATCGTGGTGCTCACGATCGGCACCATCTTCTCGGCGGTGTCCGGTGTGGCCCGCGGCATCCGGTGGCTGTCCAACATCAACATGCTGCTCGCCCTCGGGCTGGCGCTGTTCTTCTTCGTCGTCGGCCCGACGGCGTTCCTGCTGAACATCGTGCCCGGCGTCCTGATGGACTACGTCTCCTCCGCCCCGGACGCCCTCGGCGCCTCGATGGCCGAGGGGGAGGACATGCAGGAGTTCCTCTCCAGCTGGACGATCTTCTACTGGGCGTGGTGGGTCAGCTGGGCCCCGTTCGTGGGCGTGTTCATGGCGAAGATCTCGAAGGGCCGGACCATCCGCCAGTACGTCCTCGGCGCCCTGTTCATCCCGGCCGCGGTGATCGTCGGCGCGTTCACGATCATCGGCGGCACCACCATCTGGCTGCAGCGGACGCAGGGCTCCGTGGCGCTGGACGGCACGGCCGCCTCGCTGCCCGCGCCGGCGGAGATCTTCTGGGTGGTCCTGGACCAGCTGCCCGGCGGCGGGCTGGTGGCCCCGGTCGTGATCGTCATGCTGGCGGTCTTCTTCATCACGACGGCGGACTCCGCCTCGATCGTGAACTCGCAGCTCTCGCAGCGCGGCGCCCCGGCCCCGCGCCGCACGATCACGGTGTTCTGGGCGCTGTGCATGGCGGGCATCGCGGTCGTGATGCTGCTGACCGGCGGCGACACCGCGCTCACCGGCCTGCAGAACCTCATCACCATCACGGCGCTGCCGTTCACCGTGGTGCTCGTCCTCATGGCGGTCGCGCTCCAGCGCGAACTGGCCAACGACCCCTTCGCGATCCGTGACCGGTACCAGCGGGCCGCCGTCGAGAAGGCGACGGTGCGGGGCCTGGTGGAGTACGGGGACGACTTCGCGTTCACGGTGGAGCGCACCCCGCCGGGCAGCTGGTACGCGGCCGGCGAGGGGTTCGACTCCACCGCCGCGGAGATCACCGACTGGTACCGCCGCACGGACGAGGACGGGAACCCCGTGGACTACGACTACGTGCTGGGCGAGTACCTGGACGAGGGGGACGGGGACGGCGCGGACGGGCCCGCCGGAGCAGGCCCGTCCGGCCGCTGACTCAGGCGCGCGGCTCCGGGGTGCCGACGAGCTGGGCGCGGGAGTCGGCGGTCGCGTGGGCGCGGGCTTCGACGATCTCCTCCTCGTCCTCGCCGAAGATGTCGCCGCGTGGGGCGTCGTAGCGGTCCCGGTCGAGGATGCCCTCCTGGGAGGCCACGAGCGCGGGGATGAGGGCCTGGCCGGACACGTTGAGGGCGGTGCGGCCCATGTCCACGATCGGGTCGACGGCCAGGAGCAGGGCCATGCCCTCGAGGGGCAGCCCGGCGGTGGACAGCGTGAGCGTGAGCATCACGGTGGCGCCGGTGGTGCCGGCGGTCGCGGCGGAGCCCAGCACGGACACGAGTGCCACGAGGGCGTACTGGCTCAGGCTCATGTCGATCCCGTAGAACTGGGCGATGAACACGGCGGCCACGGCCGGGTAGATCGCGGCGCAGCCGTCCATCTTGGTGGTGGCGCCCAGCGGGACGGCGAAGGAGGCGTAGCCGGTGGGGACGCCGAAGTTGCGCTCGGCCACCCGCTGGGTGACGGGCAGCGTGCCGAGGGAGGAGCGGGAGACGAAGCCGAGCTGGAACGCCGGCCACACGCCGGTGAAGAACTGCTTGGCGGAGAGCCCGTGCAGGCGCGCCAGCACCGGGTACACCACGAGCATCACGAGGGCCAGGCCCACGTAGATCGCCACCACGAACTTGGCCAGCGTGCCCATCGTGGACCAGCCGTAGGAGGCCACGGCGTTGCCCAGCAGGCCGATGGTGCCGATCGGGGCCAGGCGGATGATCCACCACAGCAGCTTCTGGATGATGGCGAGCACCGAGCGGGAGAACGTGAGGAACGGGGCGGCCTTCTCGCCGACCTTGAGCGCGGCCACGCCCACGACGATCGCGATCACGAGGATCTGCAGCACGTTGAACGTGGGGGAGGAGGCGAGCGCGCCGTCCTCGCCCGCCGTGGTCTTGACGGTCAGGCCGAGGAAGTTCGCCGGCACCAGGGAGGTCAGGAAGTCGAGCCAGCCGACGTCCTTGGCCTGGTACGACGCCGGCGCGGTCTGGCCGGTGCCCACGCCCGGCTGCAGCACGACGCCGACGGCGAGGCCGATGAGCACCGCGATGAGGCTCGTGATGGCGAACCACAGCAGGGTCTTGGCGGCCAGGCGGGCCGCGTTGGTCACCTGGGCCAGGTTGGCGATGGAGGCGACGACGGCGAAGAAGACCAGCGGGACGACCGTGGCCTTCAGCAGGCTGATGTAGATGCTGCCGACGGTGGCCAGCGTCTCGCCGAGCCAGGTCGGGTGCTCGGAGGTGTGCCCCGTCGCGCGGGCGATCAGGCCCAGGACGAGGCCGAGGACGAGGGCGGCGGCGATCTGCCAGCCGAAGTTCGACGTCCAGGCGGGGAGCCGGCGTCGGGGCGCCGGTGCGGGGGAGGACTGTGCGGTGCTCATCCGGGGAGGTTAGGCGGTCCAATACCATGACGCCGAAACGGATTGCTCCATGTGACGTCGTGGTGACGTCCGTCTCGCCCCCGCGTGGCCCAGCGCGGGGGTCCTGTGATGTGGCCCTCACCCGGGTCGCCGGTTTGACCCCCGGGCATAGAATCGCGGAAACACCCGTCCCGAAAGGCGCCTTCGTGACCAACACCAGCACCGGTCCCAGCCCCGAGCCCGTCCACTCCTCCTCGGATCCCTTCGGCTTCTTCGGCCTCACCTATGACGACGTCCTGCTGCTGCCCAACGCCACGGACGTGATCCCCGCGGACGCGGACCCGGGCACCCGGCTGACCCGCAACATCCGCTTGAACATCCCCATCGTCTCCGCGGCGATGGACACCGTGACCGAGGCCCCGCTGGCCATCGCCATGGCCCGCCAGGGCGGCATGGGCATCATCCACCGCAATCTGTCCATCGAGGACCAGGTCCGCCACGTGGACACCGTGAAGCGCTCCGAGTCGGGGATGATCAAGGACCCCGTGACCATCGGCCCCGACGCCACGCTCGCCGACCTGGACGAGCTGTGCGCCCAGTACCGCGTCTCGGGCCTGCCGGTGGTGGCCGAGGACATGACGCTGCTGGGCATCATCACCAACCGCGACACCCGCTTCATCCCGCGTGAGGAGTGGGCCACCCGCACGGTGGACACCGCCATGACCCGCATGCCGCTGGTCACCGCGCAGGAGGGCATCTCGCGCGCCGAGACCATCCGCCTGTTCTCCCAGAACCGCGTGGAGAAGCTGCCGCTCGTGGACGATGCGGGCCGCCTGACCGGCCTGATCACCATCAAGGACTTCGACAAGGCGGAGCAGTACCCGGACGCCGCGAAGGACGACGAGGGCCGCCTGCGCGTCGGCGGCGCCGTCGGCTTCTTCGGCGACGGCTGGGAGCGCGCCATGGCGCTCGTCGAGGCGGGTGTGGACGCCCTCGTGGTGGACACCGCGAACGGTCACACGCACGGCGTGCTGGACATGATCGCGCGCCTGAAGAAGGAGAAGGCGGCCGCGCACGTCGACGTCATCGGCGGTCAGGCCGCGACCTACGCGGGCGCCAAGGCGATCGTCGACGCCGGCGCGGACGCCGTGAAGGTGGGCGTGGGCCCGGGCTCGATCTGCACGACCCGTGTGGTGGCCGGCGTCGGCGTCCCGCAGATCACCGCCATCTACGAGGCGGCCAAGGCCACGCGCCCCGCGGGCGTCCCGCTGATCGCCGACGGCGGCCTGCAGCACTCCGGTGACATCGGCAAGGCCCTCGTGGCGGGCGCCGACTCGGTGATGCTCGGCTCCCTGCTGGCCGGCACGGCCGAGTCCCCGGGCGACCTCGTGTTCTACCAGGGCAAGCAGTTCAAGACCTACCGCGGCATGGGCTCCCTGGGCGCCATGCAGACCCGCAACGGCACGCGCTCCTTCTCCAAGGACCGCTACTTCCAGGCGGACGTGCCGGACGAGGACAAGCTGATCCCCGAGGGCATCGAGGGCCAGGTGCCCTTCCGCGGCCCGGTCGCCTCGGTGGTCCACCAGCTCGTGGGCGGCCTGCGCCAGACGATGTTCTACACGGGCGCGTCCACGGTGGCCGATCTCAAGGAGAACGGCCGCTTCGTGCGCATCACCGCGGCGGGCCTGAAGGAGTCCCACCCGCACGACATCATGATGACCGTCGAGGCCCCGAACTACCGTTCGCGCTGACCCGCACGTCGGGTCCGGGGGAGCCCCCGGACGGGGCGGTGCCGACGACACGGTCGGCGCCGCCCCGTGGCGCCTGGGCTAGGCTGGCCCGGTGACGAACCAGATTGAGATCGGCCGCGGCAAGCGCGGCCGCCGGGCCTTCTCCCTCGACGACGTGTCCGTGGTGCCCGCGCGGCGCACCCGGGATCCCCAGGACGTCAGCCTCACGTGGCGCATCGACGCCTACACGTTCGACATGCCCGTGATCGGTGCGCCCATGGACTCCGTGATGAGTCCGGAGACCGCCATCGCGATGGGGCGGCTGGGCGGTCTCGGCGTCCTCAACCTCGAGGGCCTGTGGACCCGCCACGAGGATCCGCGCCCGCTGCTCGAGGAGATCGCCGCCCTGGAGGCCGGCCCGGCCGGGACCGAGGCCACCCGCAAGCTGCAGGAGGCCTACGCGGCCCCCATCCGCCCCGATCTGATCACCGAGCGCCTCGAGCAGATCCGCGAGGCCGGCGTCGTCGTCGCGGGCTCGCTGACCCCGCAGAACACGCAGGAGTTCTACCGCACCGTCGTGGCGGCGGGCGTGGACCTGTTCGTCATCCGCGGCACCACCGTCTCGGCCGAGCACGTCTCCTCCACCCAGGAGCCGCTGGACCTCAAGCAGTTCATCTACGAGCTGGACGTGCCCGTGATCGTGGGCGGGGCGGCCGGCTACACGCCGGCCCTGCACCTGATGCGCACCGGCGCGGCCGGTGTGCTCGTCGGTTTCGGCGGCGGCGCGTCCACCACCACGCGCCGCGCCATGGGCATCCGCGTGCCGATGGCCACGGCCATCTCGGACATCGCCGAGGCGCGCCGCGACTACATGGACGAGTCCGGCGGCCGCTACGTGCACGTGATCGCCGACGGCGGCGTCTCCACCTCGGGGGAGATCGTCAAGGCGATCGCCATGGGTGCGGACGCCGTCGTCCTGGGCGCCGCCCTGGCCCGCGCCACCGACGCCCCCGGCGGCGGCTGGCACTGGGGCCTCGAGGCCGCCCACCCGGAGCTGCCGCGCGGGCACCGCACCCACGTGGGCCAGGTGGCTCCGCTCGAGGAGGTCCTGTGGGGGCCCGGCCGCCACGCGGACGGCACGTCCAACCTGATGGGCGGCCTGAAGCGCGCCATGGCCACCTGCGGCTACACCGAGCTCAAGGACTTCCAGAAGGTGGAGGTCCTCGTGACCCCCACCCAGACCGTCTGATCCCCGCCGCCCCGAGGCGGCACCCCGACCGGAAGAGTTGATACGGCGTGCTGCGCACCGCCCTCAAGCCCGTCTGGCTGGCCACCCTGGTGCTGGCCCTCGTGGCGGCCGCGGTCTTCGTGGCGCTGTCCAAGTGGCAGTTCGAGTCCGCGGAGACGAACGCGCCGCCGCCGCGCACCCAGACCGAGAACGCCGTGCCGTTCCTGGAGCACGTGCGTCCCTACGAGGCCCTGCTGGGCTCGCAGGCCGACCAGGTGGTCACGGTCGAGGGGGAGTTCGTGCCCGGCACGGACGTCCTGGTCGGCCCGCGCCTGCTGAACGGCCGCGACGGCTACTGGACGGTCACGGCCCTGCGGGTGGCCGGCGCCCCGGACGGCGAGGTCGTCCCGGTGGTCCGCGGCTGGTCGGCCGACGCCGACGTCGTGGACCCCGCGCCCGCCGGGCAGGTCACCGTCACCGGGCGCCTGCTGCCCCCGGACGGGCCGCTGCCGCGTGAGGCCGCGGCCGAGGACACCGCCGACCGGCTCCTGTACCGCAGCCTGGCCCCGGCCCAGCTGGTGAACGTGTGGGACGAGCCGTCCTACGCGGCGTTCGTGGCGGCGTTCGAGATGGTCGACGCCGCGGGCGCCGAGACGGGCGCGGCCGGCCCCGGCGGGCTCGAGCCGGTGTGGGTGGCCCCGCAGCCGGAGGAGACCCAGATCATCTGGCTCAACGTCTTCTACGCCGTGGAGTGGATGCTCTTCGCCGGCTTCGCCCTGTTCCTGTGGTGGCGGTTCGTCCGCGACGACCACGTCCGGGACGAGCACGAGCGCCGGCTCGACGAGGAGTGGGCCGCACAGTGGCGCGCCGAGGAGCTCGAGCGGCGTCGGGCGGCCGCGCGCGAGGCCAAGGAGCGGGCCTTCGCGGCGCAGGCCGCGGCGCACCCACGCCAGGACCACGACGACGACGGGGCCGCGCGCCCCGACCCCCGCGACCCGGGCCCCCGTGGGCCCCGAGAGGAGCAGAGCCGATGAGCACCCAGCACCCCGGCCCCCAGCCGGTGGACCCGGCCAGCCTGCCGGATCCCGAGGACATCACGGAGGCCGACCTGCCCGAGCCGCCCCCGCGGCCGGGCCGGGAGCAGCGCCGTTTCGCCGGCACCCAGCAGCAGATCCGCTCCGCCACCCGCCTCTACGTGGTGTGCGCGTGGATCACCGGCATCATGCTCCTGCTGCTCGTGGCGGAGATGGTGCTGAAGTACGGCATGCACGTGGAGCTCTACGCGGGGGGCACCACCCTGGACGGGGACGCCAACGGCCTGGGGCTGCACCCCACGGACAGCGTGACCGGGGGAGTGAACCTGTCCCTGTTCATCCTCATCGCCCACGGCTGGATGTACGTGGTGTACCTGCTCGCCTCGTTCCGCCTGTGGTCCCTGATGCGCTGGGAGCCGCTGCGCCTGCTGGCGATGGCCGGCGGCGGCGTCGTGCCGTTCCTGTCCTTCGTGGTGGAGAAGCGCATGACCCGCGTGGTCCGGGACGAGCTGCACCGCTTCCCGGACGCCGCGCGGCGCTACTGAGCGCCTCGACTATCCTGGACGGGTGACGCAGAACGCCCCCCACCCCGACACCCCCGCCCCGCTCAGCGACGTGATGCCCACGGTGCTGGTGCTGGACTTCGGCGCCCAGTACGCGCAGCTCATCGCGCGTCGTGTGCGCGAGGCCAACGTCTACTCCGAGGTCGTGCCCGCCTCCACCCCGGCGGCGCAGATCCTGGAGCGCAAGCCCGCGGCGCTGATCCTCTCGGGCGGGCCGTCGTCGGTGTACGAGCCCGGCGCCCCGCAGCTGGATCCGGCGCTGCTCGAGGCCGGGGTGCCCGTGCTGGGCCTGTGCTACGGCTTCCAGTCGATCGCGCACGCCCTCGGCGGCACCGT
Source organism: Micrococcus sp. Mcc89 (assembly GCF_024519795.1). Classification (NCBI taxonomy): domain Bacteria; kingdom Bacillati; phylum Actinomycetota; class Actinomycetes; order Micrococcales; family Micrococcaceae; genus Micrococcus; species Micrococcus sp. Mcc89. The sequence continues at coordinate 40,802 of NZ_JALJRI010000098.1, forward strand.
GGCCAAGACCGGCACCCGGGAGTACGGCTCCACCCGCCTGGACTCGGTGGACGCCGACTCCGTGCTGTTCGCGGACCAGGACCTCGAGCAGGTCGTGTGGATGTCCCACGGGGACGCCGTGACGCAGGCGCCCGAGGGCTTCGCCGTGACGGCCTCCACCGCGGGTGCCCCCGTCGCCGCGTTCGAGGACCGCGAGCGCCGCATCTACGGCGTGCAGTGGCATCCCGAGGTGGGCCACTCCTCCCGCGGCCAGCGGGTGCTCGAGCAGTTCCTGCACGTGGGTGCGGGCCTGGGTGCGGACTGGACGGCCAGCGGCGTGATCGAGGGGCAGGTCGAGCGCATCCGCGAGCAGATCGGGGACAAGCGGGCCATCTGCGGCCTGTCCGGCGGCGTGGACTCCGCCGTGGCAGCGGCCCTCGTGCAGCGCGCCATCGGCGACCGCCTCACCTGCGTCTACGTGGACCACGGCCTCATGCGCGAGGGCGAGTCCGCCGAGATCGAGCAGGCCTTCGGCGAGGCCCACGGCGGCGCCCGCCTCGTGATGGTGGACGCGCGCGAGGACTTCCTGTCCGCGCTGGCCGGCGTCACCGACCCCGAGGCCAAGCGCAAGATCATCGGCGAGCGGTTCATCCGCACCTTCGAGAAGGCGCAGGCGGACATCGTCCTCGAGTCCGAGCACGACCCGGACGCTACCGAGGTCCGCTTCCTCGTGCAGGGCACGCTCTACCCGGACGTCGTCGAGTCCGGCGGCGGGGACGGGGCGGCCAACATCAAGTCCCACCACAACGTGGGCGGCCTGCCGGACGACATCGAGTTCGAGCTGTGCGAGCCGCTGCGCGAGCTGTTCAAGGACGAGGTCCGCGCCGTGGGCGCCGAGCTCGGCCTGCCCGAGGGCATCGTGCACCGCCAGCCGTTCCCGGGCCCGGGTCTGGGCATCCGCATCATCGGCGAGGTCACCCAGGAGCGCCTGGACCTGCTGCGCCGCGCGGACGCGATCGTGCGCGCCGAGCTCACCGCGGCCGGGCTGGACCGCCAGATCTGGCAGTGCCCGGTGGTGCTGCTCGCGGACGTGCGCTCCGTGGGCGTGCAGGGTGACGGCCGCACCTACGGCCACCCGGTCGTCCTGCGCCCCGTCACCAGCGAGGACGCCATGACGGCGGACTGGGCGCGGATCCCGGACGACGTCCTGTCCCGCATCTCGAACCGCATCACCAACGAGGTCGACGGCGTCAACCGCGTCGTGCTCGACGTGACCAGCAAGCCGCCGGGCACCATCGAGTGGGAGTGAGCGGCGCGTCCGGCGCCGCATCCGGCCGCCCCTGAACGGGGCGGCCGTCCGCACGAAGACCGCCTGGACCCAGGCGACGGAGGAAGGACCGCACGCACGTGACCGAGCAGGAGTTCCCGCGCCTGGCCCGCGCCCGCGCCGCCGCACGCCCCGACGAGGGGCAGACCCGCCCCGACCCGGCCGCCTGGGTGTCCTCCCTGGGCTCGGGCGCCGAGAACGACACGATGCTGCGGTTCGCGCCCTCGGCGGCCAACAGCATCGACCTCACGGAGGCGAACTCCTCCGGTGTCTCGCAGCTGCTGCTGGGGCGGCGCACCCGCCTGTCCACCCTGCTGCCGGCCGGCCCGGTGCTGGACGCGGCGCACGAGGTCTCCCTCGGCCTGCGCGCCAAGGTCCGCGAGCTGGCGGAGGAACGCGGCATCGACGTCGGTGCGCTCGCCGTGGGCGTGGCCACGTGGACGGCCGAGGAGGACGGCCGGCGGGAGCGCCGCTCCGCGCCCGTGTTGCTGGCCCGCGTGGCCCTGACGGTGCGCCGCGGCGCCCGGGGCCGGGACGAGCTGGAGGTCCAGATCACCGAGCCGGCCCGCCTGAACCCGGCGCTCGTGCGGAACCTGCGTCGGCACCACGGCATCGCCCTGGACCCCGAGGCGTACCGGCAGGCCGCCTACGCTACGGCGCGCCTCGAGCCCGCCCCCGCGTTCGCCCGCCTGCGCGAGGAGGCCGCCGCGATCGCGGACCTGCACGTCGAGGACTGCCTGCTCGTCTCCACGTTCGCTGACCTCGGCGAGACCGCCTCGCTGCCCGCCTCCCTCGAGGATCTGCCGGTCGTGCAGGCCCTGTACGACGCCGGCACCGGCATGGTGCCGCGCCCGGCGGCGCTGCAGCCCACGGGCGCGCCCGCGGAGGACGACGTCGCCCCGGCCGACGAGCGCCTCGTCCTGGACGTCGACGCCGCCCAGGCACGCGTGCTCGAGCACGCCGCGGCGGGGGAGTCCCTCGTGGTGGCGGCCGCCCCCGGCACCGGGCAGACCCAGACCGCCGCCGCCCTGGCCGCGCGCCTGGCCTGGGAGGGTCGGCGCGTGCTGGTCGTGGCCGAGCGCTCCGCCGCCCTGGCCGACGTGCTCGACCGCCTCGAGGAGGCGGACCTGCGCTCGATCGCGCTGGATGTGCCCGCCAACGCGGACCCCGAGCTGCTCCGCCGCCAGCTCGTGCAGGCCGTCCTGCGCTCCGAGCGGGCCGTGGACCCCGACACCGCCCGGGACGAGGCCGCCCTGACCGAACGACGGCGCCGGCTGCAGGAGCACGTCGGCTCACTGCACCACGTCCGCCCCCGCTGGGGCTGCTCGCCGTTCCAGGCGATGCAGGCCCTGGCCGCCCTGACCGGGCTCGAGACGCCGCCGGCCACCACCGTGCGCCTCAAGCGCTCCGTGCTGGACTCCACCGTGAACCGGCAGGCCGTGGGCGAGCAGCTCGTGCGCGCCGGGGAGCTCGGCGCGTTCTCGGCCGCCGCCACCGAGAGCCGCTGGTTCGGCGCCCGCGTGCGCAACGTGCAGGAGACCGAGGCCGCCTCGGAGCTGGCCGACGAGCTGGCGGCCGCCCTGCACACCACCCGGCGTGCCGTGGACACCGCCGCCGCCCAGGCCGGCCTGCGCCCTGAGCGCACGGTGGCCGGCTGGGCGGAGCAGGCGGACCTCTACCGCCGTGTGGCCCGCACCCTCACCGAGTTCACCCCCGAGGTGTTCTCCCTCGACGTGCCCCAGCTGGTCGCGGCGACCGCCACCAGCTCGTGGCGGCGCCTCCACCTGGTCGAGATGTCCTCGGTGACCCGGTCCCGCCTGCGCCGCGCGGCGAAGGACGCGGTCCGCCCGGGCGTGCAGCCCACGGACCTGCACGGCGCCCTCGTGGACGCCGCCGCCGTCCTGGAGGACTGGAACCGCCACGCCGCCGAGCCGGGCACGCCCCCGCAGGTGCCGGACCAGGGCGAGCACGTGATGGGCCAGGTCGGCCAGGTGCGCGAGCGCCTGCGCCGGCTCGAGGGCGTCCTCGCCCCGGAGGCCGTGGCCGAGGCGCCCTTGGAGGAGCGGGACGTGGACGACCTCGTGGCCGCCGTCGACGGGCTCGTGGCGGACCGCGACACCCTGGCCACGCTGCCCGAGCGCACCCTCGTGCTGGACAGCCTGCGCGGCCACGGCCTGGCGGAGCTGCTCGAGGACCTGCGCGACCGCGAGGTGCCCACCGAGGCCCTGACCGCCGAGCTCGAGTTGGCGTGGTGGCAGTCCGCGCTCGAGGCGATGATCTCCGGGGACGACTTCCTGGCCATGATGAGCGGCACGGACCTGGCGGAGGTCGAGCGCGGGTTCCGCGACCTGGACCGCGCCCATCTCGAGCGCGGCGGCGCCCGGCTCTCCGCCGCGCTGGCCGCGCGCTGGCGGGAGGCGCTGCGCACCTATCGCGCGGACGCGGCCGTGCTGCGCACCCTGCTCAAGCAGGGCAGCCCCACGGTCGAGTCCCTGGCCACGATCACCCCCGAGCTCCTGCAGCCGCTCGTGCCGGTGGTCACCACCTCGCCCATGGCCCTGTCCGAGTTCCCCCCGGAGTGGCGCGCCGACGTCGTCGTGCTGCTGGAGGCCGACGCGACCGCCCTGGCCACCGCGATGGGCGCGCTCACCCGCGCCCCCCAGGTGGTGGCCCTCGGCGACCCGGTCATCGGGCGCCCGCAGTCGTTCCAGGTGTCCGTGGACCCGACGGCGACCGCCGGGCCCCTGCGCCCGCTGCGCTCGGCCCACGACGCGCTGGACGAGGTGCTGCCCACCCTGCCGCTGCGCACCGTGCACCGCCCCCTCGAGCGGCGCCTCGTGCGCCTGCTCTCCGCGCTCGCCTATGACGGCGCCCTGGACGCGCTGCCCACCGCGGGCGAGGCCACCGGCCGGGATCGTGCCGTCACGGCCGAGTACCTGCCCGAGGGCACCGGCATCCCGATGACCGGCGGCGACGTGGTCGAGTCCACGAACGCCGAGGTCGCCCGCACCGTGGAGCGCGTGTTCGAGCACATCCGCGACCGGCCCGAGCAGTCCCTGGCCGTGGTCACGGTGTCCGAGCAGCACGCCCGCCGCGTGGCCGCCGCCGTGCAGGCCACGGCCGCGCAGGCGCCGTGGGCCCACGAGTTCCTCGCCCGCGGCCGCGGCGAGGACGCCGCCGAGGCCGAGCCGTTCGTGATCGTGCCGGTCGTGCGCGCCGCCTCCGTGGTGCGCGACGCCGTGATCCTCACCCCCGGCTACGGCCGCACCCCGCACGGCCGCGTGGTGCACCACTTCGGCGCCTTCTCCGACCCGGACGGCGAGCGCATGGTCACGGTCGCGCTCACCCGCGCCCGCCGGCGCCTGCACCTCGTCTCCGCGCTGCGCGCCGCGGACCTGGACGAGGACCGGCTCGACGGCGGCGCCCTCTGGTTCCTGCGGCTGCTCGAGGCCTACCTCGGCGAGGACGCCGCGGACCCCGTGTGCATGGTGGGCGATCCGCTGCTGGCCGATCTGCGCGACCGGCTCGAGGAGCACGGCGCCCGGGTCCTGCCCCGCTACGCCGGCGTCATGGACCTGGCCGTGCTCGATCCGCGCGCGGACCAGGACGAGGCGCCCCGTCCGCTGGCCCTGGCCGGCGACGGTGGCGAGGTGTACCGCGCCCTCACGGTGCGGCAGCGCTCGCGGATCCTGCCCGAGGGGCTCGAGGCCCGCGGCTGGGAGCCCCGGACCCTGTGGTCGATCGACGTGTTCGCGGACCCGGAGTCCGTGGCCCGCGAGCTGGCCGACCGGCTGGGCGTGGAGCCGGCGGACGAGACGGACGAGACCGACGACGATGCCCGCTGACGGCGCGCCGCGCCGCCGCGGCCCGCGCCGGGCGGACGCCCCGGGCACCGGCCCGGCCACCGCCGACGGTCGCGAGCCGCGCCTGCCCGGGGTGCCCCGGCTGATCGGGCAGGCCGGGACGTCGCCGGCGACCGCGCCGACCGGGGCCGGGGTCGAGTCCGGCCCGGCCGAGGCCGAGCGCGACCGCTGGCTGCGCGAGCAGCGCCCGCCCCACTGGGGCTGAGCCGGCCCGATCCGGCCGGGTCAGTCCGCGGCGGCGGAGGACGAGGACGACGTCGAGGACGTCGAGGACCCGGCGGCCGAGTCCGAGGTCGATCCGCCGGCCGAGCCGGTGCCCCCGGTGCCGGAGCGCGAGTCGGTCCGGTAGAACCCGGAGCCCTTGAAGCTCACGCCGACCGAGCCGTACTGCTTGCGCAGGACGCCGCCGCACGCGGGGCACTCGGTGAGGGCGTCGTCGGTGAAGGCCTGGACGACGTCGAAGGCGTGGCCGCAGTCCTTGCAGCGGTAGGCGTAGGTGGGCATGCTCAGCTCCAGCTCGCTCGGGGCGCGCCGGGGCGCGCGGTTCTGGGGGGATCCGACCCCCGATGCTACTCCGCGCCGCGGGCCGGGCTCAGACCCAGCGCAGCCCGGCCGCGGTGACGACGCCGTCCACGGGCCGGTCCGTGGGCTCGGCAGGGATGGCGCCCGCCGGCAGCAGCTCGTCCTCGAACACGAGGGCCACGGTCGGCACGCTCCGCGGCAGCTCGGCGAGGAAGCGGTCGTAGTAGCCCCCGCCCTGGCCCAGGCGCATCCCGTCCTCGGCCACCGCGAGCGCCGGCATGACCACCGCGGTCGCCGCCGCCAGCGCGTCGGACCCGAGCCGTTCGCCCACGGGCTCGTCCACGGGGGCGTTCGCCGCGCGCGCCGTCGCGGCCTCCGGGTGCCACGGAGCCCAGCTCAGGCGGCGTTCCGGCTCGATCACGGGGACGAGCACCCGCGCCCCCGCGGCCAGCAGGCGGGTGCGCAGCCCACCGGTGTCCGGCTCGGTGGCCATCGGCAGCACGGTGGCCACCACCGGGGCGGTCCCGTCCGCGGTCGCCGCGGCCACGCGCGGACCCAGCCACGCCCACAGGTGCTCGACGGCGGCCGCGGACTCGGCGGCGCGGCGCGCGGGGGAGCGGTCGCGGCGGGCGGTGCGCAGGCGCGCACGCAGGGCGGCCTTGGCGTCCACGACGTCGTCGACGCCGGCGACGGGGCCCGTGGCGGCGGGCTCGGGCACGGGAGGGGGAGTGCGCATGTCCCCATGATGCCCGCCGCACCGGTGCCGCGCCCGGCCGCGCATAGGATCGACGCCATGTCCTGGCAGCGTTCCCCCTGGCCCGTGACCCTGCGGCACAGCACCCTCGCCCTGCGGCCGCTGCGGCGGCGGGACCGGGAGGCGTGGGAGGAGCAGCGGGCGCACAACCGGGAGTGGCTGACGCCGTGGGATGCCACGAGCCCCGTGCCGGGCGCGGGCCCGGCGTCGTTCGGGCAGATGGTCCGCTGGCACGGCCGCCAGGGCCGGGACGGCAGCGCCTACACGTGGGGCATGGTCCTCGACGACGACCGCCCGGACCGGGACCGTCTGGTGGGGCTGCTGTCCCTGGGCGGGATCCAGTACGGCTCGGTGCTCTCCGGCTCGATCGGCTACTGGATCGACCGTCGCGAGGCCGGCCGGGGGCTGACGCCGACGGCCGTGGCCATGGCGACGGACTGGGCGTTCCGCAGCGCCGGTCTGCACCGGGTCGAGGTCAACATCCGCCCGGAGAACGCGGCCAGCCTGCGGGTCGTGGCGAAGCTCGGCCTGCGCGACGAGGGCCTGCGGCGCGCGTACCTGCACGTGGACGGCGCCTGGCGGGACCACCGGACGTTCGCGGTGACCGCCGAGGAGGTCCCCGACGGCCTGCTGGCCCGGTGGCTGGCCACCCGGCCGCGCCCCTGAGCGGTCCGGCGGGACACGCCGCGTGCGGACACGCCGCGATGGCCGGGCCGGTCCGCCTCCGGCGCTAGGCTGACGGCATGGACGAGACCACCGCGCCGACGAGGGCCGTGCAGGCCGCGCTCGACGCGCTGGCCGACGCCCGGGTGAGCGCGTCGCTGGTCATCGTGGCCCTCGTGGCCTTCCTGGCCTGGCGGCTCGTGCTGCGCCGCCATCGTCTCGCGTCCGCCCCCGCCCGCCCGTCGATGCCGAGGTCCTTCATGCACCGCCTGCAGAGCTCGCCCGCCGTCCGTGCCCTGACCGCCCGGTTCTCGGGCCGCCTGAGCGCCGCCGCCGACGCGGCGCGCGCCGCCCGCGGCCGGACCGGCCTGCACATCCGGTGGGGGCGCACGGCGCTGTTCCTCGCCGTCCTCGTGGCCCTGCTCGTGTTCCTCGTGGCCGGGCTCGCCGCGGCGTTCGGCGCGGGCACGCTCGCCCTGGCAGGCTGGTCGCTCCTGTTCGCCGTGGCCGGGCTGGCCGGCCTGCGGGCCCTCGCGGTCCGCGACCGCACCCGTCGCGCCCGGCCCGCCGCCGTCGTCGTCCCGGAGCGCCCCACCGCCCCGGCGGCCGAGGAGCGGCAGGCCCCGCCCGCGGACCCCGAGCGGGACCGCCGCGTGCTGGAGACCGTGCTGGCCTTCGAGACCGAGGCGCCGCGTCCGGCCGCCGCGCCCGCCGCGTCCCGGGCCGAGCCCGTGGTGGTGACCGCCTCCGCCGCCGCCCCCGCAGCGGACCGTGCGGTGACCATCCCCGCGGTGCCGCGCCCCACCTACCTGGACGCCCCGGAGATGGCCCGCCCCCTGCCGGCGCCGCTCGAGACCCCCGCCCCCACCGGCGCGGACACCCGGCCCCAGGACGCCGCGCGCACGGCGGACGATCAGATCAGCGCCGCCGCCGAGCAGGACATCGCCGCCCTGGACCTGGACAACGTCCTGGCGCGGCGCCGGGCCTGCTGAGCCCCGCCGGGCGGGCGCGCCCGTGAGCATCGACCGAGCCGCCGCGCGCCAGGCCGTCCGCGCGTCGGGCGAGCGCTGGCTGCGCACCCGAGCCGACGCCCTGCACCTGCAGCGGGGACGTCGGCTCGCGCGCGTCCTGGACCTGGACGTGATGACCGGACGCGCGGGCGACGCCCGCGTCCGCTCCCGCACCCTCGTCCTCGCCCGCGACCCCCGACACCCCGCCGCCCCCGGCGCGGCGTGCCCGCCCGTCCCGGGCGAGCGCGGGATCCTGGAGGACGGCACCCTGTGGTGGTGGGCCCCCGCCGACCCCGTCCTGCCGGGCCTCACGCTGACCGCCGATCCGGACGCGCTCGCGGCCCTGATCGGCACGGCGCCGGGCCGGGCCCGCCTCACGTGGCGCGGCTACCGGCCGCGGGACCGCGCGGTCCTGGCCGTCGAGGCGACCGGCGACGACGGCGTCGTGGCCCGCACGTTCCTGAAGGTGCTCCCGCCCGCGCGGGCCGCACGGGTCGCCCGGCGCATGGCCGCGGCGGGGGCGGCCGGGGTGCCGGTGCCCGCCGTCCGCGCGGCGCCGGAGCACGGGGTGCTCCCGCTCGCCAGCGTGCCGGGCCTGCCCTGGCGGGCGCTGCTGGCCGGGCCCGAGGCCGCCGCGCTCGACCCCGCGCGGGTCGCCGCGCTGCTGGACCGGCTGCCGCCGGTGCCCGAGGAGCCCCCCGGCCCGGCGGGCCCCACGGCCGGGGCGGCCGCGGACGACGGCGGACCCGCCGTCCTGCTCGAGCACGCCACGTGGGCCGCCGTCGTGCTGGACCCCGAGGCCCAGGACGAGGCCGCCGCCCGGGCGGACCGGATCCGCGCGGCGCTCGCGGCCGGGGACCCCGGCCCGCGCGTGCCCGTGCACGGCGACCTGCACCCGGGGAACCTGCACGTGGACGCGGCGGGGGAGCGGATCACCGGCGTGCTGGACGCCGACGACCTGGGCATGGGACACCGCGTGGACGACTGGGCCGTCCTGATCGCCCATCTCGAGGCGGGCGCCGTGGACCTCGGTGCCGGCGGCGCCGCGCTGCACGCCGTGGCCGCACGGTTCCGGCGCCACGCCCGCACCGAGGTCGACGAGGTGGCGCTGGCGGCCCGCGTCGCGATCGTCCTCGCCGCCCTCGCGGCGCAGCCGACCGCACCCCGCGCCGTGCGGGCCGCCCGCCGTGCCGCCGCCGACGCCGCCCTGGCCCGCGTCGGCCTCTGACCCGCGACGGCTGCCGCCACCGTCGGGCCGGGCCGCCGGGCCGCCGCCTCGAGCGGCGGTCAGTCCGCGCCGAGCCCCTCCCGGAGCGCGTCGAGCTCGTCCCGGACGCGCGCGGCGCCGTCGTGGTCCCCGAGGGCGGACAGGCACTGGTGCAGGCCCGTGAGCGCGCCGAGGCGCACGAGCGTGGAGTCGGTGGAGTCGCACACCAGGCGGAAGAGCGTCGCGGCCTGCTCGGGGCTGCCGTCCTCGGCCACCACGTAGGCGGCGAAGAGCTCGGCCTGCGCGGCGCCCTCGCGGTCCCCGGCGGCCGTGAACAGGTCGGCGGCCTGCAGCGCGGTGGCGATCGCCTCCGGCCCCCGCTCGAGCGACCACAGGGCCCGGGCGCGGGTGTCCGTGTAGTCGGCCACCTGCCAGTCGGCGCCGGCGCCCCGCACGAGGGCGAGCGCCTCCTCGAGGAGGTCGAGGCCCTCCGCCTGGCCGGACTCGCACAGCAGGTACCCGTGCGCGTGCAGCGCGGCCGGCAGCACCGCCGGGTCCTCGTCCACCGCCTGGCGCGCGGCCGCGACCGCCCGCTCGAACAGGTCGAGGGCGGCGGGACGGGTGCGTTCGTCGCGCTCGCGGTTCACGAGGGCGCCGGCGGCCAGGAGCGTGCGCGCGGCGTCCTCCCACTGGCCGTGGGCCTCGAACAGGCCGGCCGCCTCCCGCCACAGGGGCAGCGCGTTCTCGGCGCGGTCCTGGTCGTGGTGGGCGTGGCCGAGGTCCACGAGGGCACGGGCCTGCTCGACGTCCCGGCCGTGGGTGGCCTCGCGGCGCACCAGCCGGGCGAGCAGGGGCTCGGCCTCGTCGGCGCGGCCGGCGAGCACGAGCTGGTGCGCCCACCAGTAGCTCAGGCTCGAGGCCTCCGGCGCCTCGGCCTTCTCCGCGTGCACGGAGGCCAGCTCCCACGCGGCCACGGCGACCTCCTCGTACCCGCCGAGGTCGCCGGCCACGCGCCCGGCCAGGGCCGCCGCGGAGGCGGCGCCGCGCCGCAGCCCGACCGAGGCCATCCGCTCCGCCGCCTCGAGCGCCAGGTCGAGGGCCGCCGTCGGACGGTCCAGCTCGTGGGCGGCGATCGCCCGCACCGTGGTGGCGGAGGCCAGGACGGCGCGGGCGGCGGGCAGCGCGGTGACGACGGCGGCCGCCGCGTCCGCCTCGGCGTGCTCGCCCCGCCACAGGTGCAGGCGGGCGAGCAGCAGGTGCGCGCTGGACCACGAGCCGGTGGGCAGCAGGGCACCGGCCGCGCGCAGCCCGCCCAGGACGGCGATGACGCGGCGGGCCAGCTCGAGCGCGGCGTCCAGGTCCCCGGTGTGCACGCGGTGCACGGCCAGCGCCAGGGCGGCCTCGGGCAGGACGGTGTCCCCGGGGTCCTCGCCGGGAGCGCCCGGCTCGTCCTCCACGACGCCGGCCAGCACCGCCGCCTCGACCGTGTCCGGATCGCGCACGAGGGCGGCGCCGAGCTGGGACTCGAGCCCGGCCTGCCGGGGCCGGCCGAGGTGGCGCAGCAGCGCCGCCCGGGCCTCCACCCAGCGGGTCAGGGCGGCCTCGTCCCCGACCTGGCCCGCGGCGACGGCGAGCGCCCGCAGCAGGGCGAGGCGGACGTCGTCCTGGCCGGGCACGAGCGCGGCCAGGCCGGAGTCGGCGAGGCGGGCGGACTCCCGGGGCTCGTCGCGCAGCGCGGCCTCGAGGGAGAGCTCCCACCAGCCGCGGGCGTCCAGGGCCGTCGGGGCGTCGGGCGCCGCGGTGACGCGGGCCTGCCGGAGCAGGGCGTGCACCCGGTCCAGGGCGGCGTCGACGGCCGGCTCCACGGGGCCGCCGGAGGGGTCGTCCCGGCGGGGCGGGTCCTGCGGGGTGTCCACGGGCGCTGCTCCTTCCGGGGGTGGGACGGGTGGTCCTCCAGCCTAGGGCGCGGGTCGGTGGACCGTGCCGCTGTTCGCGGTGGGCGGTGCTCGTAGACTGGCCGGGCCCCGGCGTCGCCCGCCGCGGGCCGTCCCACTGCCGCCAGGAGTCCGCAGCCATGAGCACCACCCCCGCCGCCCCGGACGCCGCCGGAGCACACCCCGCCGGCCCGTTCCAGACGCGCGCCGGCGCCTACGCCCTGATCGTGGACGGCGGCCGCGTCCTGCTCAGCTCGTGGCAGGGGCCCGAGTTCCTGCAGTGGACGCTGCCCGGCGGCGGCATCGAGCTCGGCGAGAGCCCGGAGGAGGCGTGCCTGCGCGAGGTGTGGGAGGAGACCGGCCACACCGCCGAGCTCACGGGCCTGCTGGGCGTCACGACCGGGACGATCCCGGTGGAGAAGCGCCTGCGGGGCGAGCCGCTGCCCCTGCTCACCGTGCAGGTCCTCTACACCGCCCGCATCACGGGCGGCGTCCTGCGCCCCGAGGTCGGCGGATCCTCGACGGACGCGCGCTGGTTCGACCTCGCGGAGCTCAGCGGGCTGCGCACCGCCTCCTGGGTCACCGAGGCGCTCGCCCGTGCCGGGGTGGCCGCGTGAGCCGCCCCGCCCACCGCCGCCCCGCGGCCCTCGCCGCCTCCGCCCTCGTGCTGTCGCTGGCCCTGGGGGCGTGCGCGCCGCAGGCGGACGCCCCGCCGACGCCCTCGGCGTCAGGCACCCCGATCACGGTCGTGTACGACGGCGAGGGCCTGGAGGCCGCCGTCGCGGCGGTCCTGGCCCGTCACCTGCGCCTGCACGGCCACGCCGTGGCGGACGAGGACGGCGTCGCCGTGGAGCAGCCCGCGTGGTCCGCCGCCGGCGGGGACACGGTCGCTGTCGTGGACACCCTGGCCCTGGCCGCCGCCGCCGACCCCGCAGCGGCGCTGCCGTCCCCGCCGACGCCGACGTCGACCCCGTCGTCGACGCCGGCCGAGACGGAGGCCGACACGTCCGCGGACGCCGTGCCCACCCCCTCGGCCACCGCCTCGACCGCCGCCCCGAGCCCCACCCCGCTGCCCGTCGGCGACCCCGCGGCCGACGCCCCGGCGGCCGGGCGCGTCCTGGAGACGCTGCTCGCCGAGGAGACGGCCGCGGCGGGGACGCCGCAGGCCGAGGCCCCGGCGGCGCTGTCCTCGTCGGCGGGCGTGCTGCGCCTGACCGCGGCCGTCACCCAGACCACCGCGGCCCGGCTCGAGCTCGAGTCGATCACGGACCTCAACGGCCGGTGCGAGTCGCTCACCGCCGTCGCACCCCCGGCCCTGACCGCCGCGGCAGACCCGGACGCGGCCACGGCCCTGCGCGCCCGCCTGGACCGGCTCGCCGGCTGCCGACCCGAGACCTGGCTGGCCGACACCGAGGACCCGACCGCCGCCGTCGTCGCGGACGAGGCCCAGGTCGCGCTGCTGACCGGAACGGATCCGGAGATCGACGCGAACACGCTCGTCCCGCTCGAGGACGACGGCCGCGTGCTCCCGGAGGGGCGCCTGACCGCCGTCGGCTCCGCCGCGACGCTGGACGACGACGCCGAACAGCGCATCGCCGAGGTGATGTCCGCCCTCGACGGCGACGGCCTGCGGGAGCTCGAACGGCTCACCACGGGCGCCGACCCGCTTCCTGTCGCCGAGGCCGCGCAGTACTGGCTGGTGGACCAGGGCCTGGAGGACGCGCCCGAGGACTGGTTCGTGCCCCGCGACCCCTGGTTCTGAGCTCGCACGGGGTCGGGGTGCCGGCCCGCGTCGCACGAACGCGACTGTGACGCACACCGCCCGGGGGGTGCCATGATGGGGGCATGCCGACCCCGCATCCCCGCCAGATCCGCCAGTCCGCCAAGCTGCTGAACGTCCGCTACGACGTGCGCGGCCCCATCCTGGAGGAGGCGCAGCGGATGGAGGCCGCGGGCCACCGGATCATGAAGCTGAACATCGGCAACCCGGCCCCGTTCGGCTTCGAGGCGCCGGACGCCGTCCTGGCGGCGATTCACCAGCACCTGCCGCACGCGCAGGGCTACTCGGACTCCAAGGGCATCTACTCGGCGCGCACCGCTGTCTCGCAGTACTACGAGTCCCGGGGCATCCGGGACATCGGCGTGGACGACGTGTTCATCGGCAACGGCGTCTCCGAGATGATCACGATGGTCCTGCAGGCCCTGGTCGACGACGGCGACGAGATCCTCGTCCCCTCGCCCGACTACCCGCTGTGGACCGGCGCCACCACCCTGGCCGGGGGCCGGGCGGTGCACTACCGCTGCGTCGAGGAGGAGGGCTGGGAGCCCGACCTCGAGCACATCGAGTCCCTCGTCACGGAGCGCACCAAGGGCATCGTCCTGATCAACCCGAACAACCCCACCGGCGCGGTCTACTCCCGCGCCGTGCTGCAGGGCATCGTGGACGTGGCCCGCCGCCACAACCTCGTCCTCATGGCGGACGAGATCTACGAGAAGATCACCTACGACGGCGCCCGCCACATCAACGCCGCCGGCCTGTCCGACGACGTGCTCACCCTGACGTTCTCCGGCCTGTCCAAGGCCTACCGGGTGGCGGGCTACCGCTCCGGCTGGGTGGCCGTGTCCGGGCCGAAGCACCGGGCCGCCGACTTCCTCGAGGGCCTGACCCTGCTGGCCAACATGCGGATGTGCGCCAACGTGCCCGCGCAGCACGCCATCCAGGTGGCACTGGGCGGCTACCAGTCCATCAACGACCTCGTCCTGCCCGGCGGTCGGCTGCTCGAGCAGCGCAACCTCGCCCAGGACCGCCTGAACGCCATCCCCGGCGTGTCCGTGCAGCCGGCCCACGGCGCCCTCTACCTGTTCCCGCGGCTGGACCCGGAGGTCTACGCGATCGACGACGACGAGGCGTTCGTCATCGAGCTGCTGCGGGCGAAGAAGATCCTCGTCTCGCACGGCGGGGCGTTCAACTACCCGCACACCGACCACTTCCGGCTCGTCACGCTGCCCAGCGTGGAGGACCTGAGCGTGGCCCTGGACCGCCTCGAGGACTTCCTCGAGGACTGGAGGGAGCGCCATGGGTGACACCTCGGACGCCGAGGCGGGCCGACCCGCCCGCGCCACCGACGGCCACAGTGTCTTCGACGCCCCCGCGCGGGAGCTGTTCGCCGCCCGCCGCGGGGACGAGGTCCGGGGCCCGGCCGACGTCGACGCCGCCGCGACGCCCGGCTACGGCGGGGACAAGGCGAAGGGCAAGAAGGACCTGGCCGCGCGCGGCGGGGCGCTCGCCGACCTGCAGGAGCTGCTGTTCGCCCAGTCGGTGCGCGACGCGCCCGTGGGGGAGGTGCCGTCCCTGCTGGTGGTCCTGCAGGGCATGGACACCGCCGGCAAGGGCGGGATCATGCGTCACGTGATCGGGGCGATGGACCCGCAGGGCGTCCACCTGCACGCGTTCAAGGCGCCGACCCCGGAGGAGCGCGCCCACGACTTCCTGTGGCGCATCCGACCGCACCTGCCGCGGCCCGGCCTGGTCTCCGTGTTCGACCGCTCGCACTACGAGGACGTGCTCGTGCACCGCGTGCGCGGGCTCTCCCCGCTGGCCGAGGTGGAGGAGCGGTACGGGGCGATCCTCGAGTTCGAGGCGGCCGTGCGCGCCGCGGGGACGCGGATCGTCAAGGTGATGCTGCGGATCTCGCCGGAGGAGCAGGCCGAGCGGCTGCTGGCCCGCCTGGACGACCCCACGAAGCACTGGAAGTTCAGCGAGGCCGATCTCGACGACCGCGCCTATTGGGACCAGTACATGGACGCGTACCGGATCGCGATCGAGCGGACGGACACCGAGGACGCGCCGTGGTTCATCGTGCCAGCGGACCGCAAGTGGTTCGCGCGGCTGGCGGTGCAACAGCTGATCATCGAGACTCTGCAGGGGATGGGGCTGGACTGGCCGGAGGCGGACTTCGACGTCGCGGCCGCCCGCCGTCGGCTGCTGGCGGGCTGAGCGCCGCCGTCGTCGCGTTGGGCGGGCAGTGGTGGCCGGACCTTGCCAAGCACGGGCCGCGGTGAGTTGATGGACGGACACCGGGCGCCGCAGAGGCGCGCCGGATCCGATCCGAAAGGTGGACCCATGACTGAGAACGCCAACCAGAATGCCCCGCTGACCGGCAAGACCGTCGCGTTCCTCGCGACCAACGGCGTCGAGCAGGTCGAGCTGACCTCCCCGTGGGAGGCCGTGATCGCCGCCGGCGCGACCCCCGTGCTCGTCTCGCCGGAGTCCGGCACCATCACCGCGATGCAGTCCGACTGGGATCACGGCGAGTCCTTCGAGGTGAACACGACGGTGAAGGACGCCAAGGCCGAGGACTTCGACGGCCTCGTGATGCCGGGCGGCACCCTGAACGCGGACGCCATGCGCGTCAACAAGGACGCCCAGGCGTTCGTGCGTGCCTTCTTCGAGCAGCACAAGCCGGTGGCGGCCATCTGCCACGCCCCGTGGACCCTGATCGAGGCCGGCGTCGTGGAGGGCCGCCGCCTGACCAGCTACCCGTCCCTGCAGAGCGATCTGAAGAACGCGGGCGCCCAGTGGGTGGACGAGGAGGTCGTCGTGGACAACGGGCTGACCACCTCGCGCTCCCCGGAGGACCTGGACGCCTTCAACGCCAAGGTCGTGGAGGAGCTGGGCGAGGGCAAGCACGAGGACCAGACCGCCTGACCGACGTCGGGAGCGAGCCGCGTGGGGGCGGGGGCCAATGGCCCCCGCCCCCACCGTTTCTCGAACGAAAGCGTGGCGGAGGCCGCCGTTTCCCGAACGAAAGCGGGGCGGGGTCAGTCGGCGTCGGGGGCGGCCTCGCCGCGCACCTGGTCGAGGCGGGTGCGGGCGCCGTCGAGCCAGGCCTGGCAGCGGTCGGCCAGCGCCTCCCCGCGTTCCCACAGGGCCAGGGACTCCTCGAGGCCGGCGCCACCGGCCTCCAGCCTCCCCACGGTCTCCACCAGCTCGGCGCGCGCCTGCTCGTAGCTCATGCGGGCCACGTCCGAGACGTCCGCGGAGGTGAAGCCCTCCACACCGCTGGGGCGGCCCGCGTCCTGCGTCTGCTCCATGCCCTGTTCACTCATGCCTGTCGTGTCCTCTCGTGGGATGGGGTCGGGGTGGTCCGATGCGTCGCGACGACGTCCGCGGCGATCCGCCCGGCCGCCACGAGGATGTCGAGCCGGTCGTCCGGGGCGACCTGGTCCGCGTCGCGCACGACCTGTCCGGCGTGCTGGACCACGGCGTAGCCGCGGTCGAGAGTGCGCTGCGGGGACAGGGCGCGGACGCGGGCGCGCAGCTGCGTGAGGGCGTCCTCCTCGCGGACGAGCCGGTGGCCCAGGGCGGACCGGCCGCGCTCGCGCCACCGGTCCGTCTCCTCCTGCCGCGTGTCCACCATCACGTGCGGGCGGGCCAGCACGGGCCGGGAGCGCAGGGCCGCGAGCCCCTCGGCCTCGGCGCGCACGCGGCGCTCGACGGCCGAGGCCAGCCGCAGGCGCGCGTCGGCGAGTCCCGCGGCCTCCTGGGCCGCGTCCGGCACGATCCGCTTGGCCGCGTCCGTGGGCGTGGAGGCGCGCAGGTCAGCGACGTCGTCGAGGACCGGACGGTCCGCCTCGTGGCCGATCGCCGAGACGACGGGCGTGCGCGCCGCCGCCACGGCGCGCACCAGCGCCTCGTCCGAGAAGGGGAGCACGACCTCCTCGAGCGCGCCGCCGCCGCGGGCGATGACGATGACGTCCACGGCCGGGTCGGCGTCGAGCTCGGCGAGCGCGGCGGCCACCTGCCGAGGGGCCTCGGCTCCCTGCACGGCGACCTCACGGATCTCGAACTCGGCCGCAGGCCAACGCAGCAGCGTGTTGCGCAGCACGTCCTTCTTCGCGTCCGAGTCCCGGCCGGTGATGAGCCCGATCCGGTGGGGGAGCAGGGGCAGCGGCCGTTTGCGCGCGGGGGAGGTCAGCCCCTCCTCGGCGAGGGCCCGGCGCAGCAGCTCCACGCGGGCCAGCAGATCGCCGAGGCCGACCGGGCGCATCTCCTGCACGTTCATGGACAGGCGCCCGGCCTTGAGCCAGAAGTTCGGCTTCACGCGCGCCACCACGCGGGAGCCCTGCTGGACGGTCCCGTCCAGGGTCATGGCGACGTTCCGCCAGGCGGTGAGCGGCAGGGAGACCTCCTCCTCGAGGTCCCGCATGGTCATGTAGACGTTGCCGCGGTTGTTCTTGAACTCGATGAGCTGGCCCTCGATCCACGTGGCGGGGGCGCGCTCGATGTGGGCCTTGAGGTTCTCGGAGAGCCGGCGCAGGGGCCACGGCCGCTCAGCGGAGGTCTCGCCCGCGCGGGCGGGTGTCGAGACGGGCACGTCCGACGCCGCCGAGGCGCCCTCGGTCACGGGCTGGTCCATCCGGGTCCCTCCTGTCCGCGCCCGGTCCGCCCGGGCACGGGCCCACCGTACCGCCCTCACCGGACGCGCAAGACGGCGCCCCGGCGTCCCCGGACCCGCCGCCGGCCCGGTCGGGGCGCTCAGACCGGGGAACATCCGGCCAGGATCAGTACGCTCGACGGGGTCGGAACGGAACGGAAAGGAAGGACCTCATGCGCACCACCCTCAGCTTCCTCGTCGCAGCCCTGGCGGGCCTGCTGGCGGTGCTCGCGACGGCCGGCGCCCTCGTCGACGAGGCGACGCACCGCCCGGAGCTGCTGCGCGGGGTGACGGAGCAGGTCGCCGTGGACCCCGAGGTCCGCGCCGCCGTGCCGGGGGTGATCGACGACGTCGTGCACGACGCCATCCCCGAGCAGGTGCCGGGCCCGCTGGCCCAGACGGCCGAGGACCTGTTGCGCCCGCTGGCCCAGCGCGTGGCGGACGACCCGCAGTTGGTGCAGGGCTGGTCCGACACCGCTGACGAGGCCCGGCGCGCCTGGCTCGCCCAGCTCGAGGACCCGCAGGGCGCGGACGAGCCCGGCTCGGGCGCGGACGTGACCATCCCGTTCGGTCCCGTCGCGCAGTCCGGGATCACCGCCGCCCTGGGCGACATCGAACGTGACCTGCGCGAGGACCGGTTCGACCTGCCCGGGCAGGCGCTGCTGGAGACGATCGTGGGCGCGGACGTCGGCGACTGGGCCGCGGACACGCTGCTGGCGCCCCTGTACGACCGCGCCGCGGAGCTGCGGGACAGCACCGCGCTGCGCATGGACGCGCGCATCGACGCCCTGGACGGCACGGATCGGGCCACCGTGCACCGCTGGGTGGACGCCTCCGCGCACTGGCGCTGGGCCGCCGCGGCCTCCGTGCTGGCGCTCGTGGGCGCCCTGCTGCTCGCCCCCCGACGGCGGCGGGGCCCCGCCGTGGCCGTGGCGGGTGCGGTCGCCCTGGTCGGTGGGCTGATCGGCGGCGCCCGTCTGGGTCCGGACGCGGTCCACCTCACGGCGCCCGAGGGGGCCTCCCCGGGGGTGGCCGCGTTCGTCCAGCAGATGGAGGAGGCCGCGGGCCCGGCGTTCGCGGCCGCCGTCGCCCCCTACCCCCAGACCCTGACCACCTTGGGCTGGATCGTGCTGGCCGCGGGCCTGCTGCTGGCCCTGGCGGAGCTGTGGGTCGCTCGGCGTGGGCGGGTCCGTGCCGCCCGGGTGGACGGTCCCCCCGCGGTGGGCCGCTCCCACACCGCGGCCGACGTCACGTCGCGCTGAGCCCGCGGCGAAGCCCGGGCCCGGTCTGCGTCCCGGCCGATAGCATGGAGGGCATGTCCACTCCCTCCGTCTCCGCCCGTCCGTCCGCCGTCGGCCTCGGGATGCCGCAGGTCCCGCGCGTTCGCCGATCCCGTGAGGAGGTGGAGGCGGCCGCGCCCGTGTCCGGTGAGAAGCGCGTGCTGCTGGCCGCCCCCCGTGGCTACTGCGCCGGCGTGGACCGCGCCGTCGTCGCCGTCGAGAAGGCCCTCGAGCACCACGGCGCCCCCGTGTACGTGCGCAAGGAGATCGTCCACAACCGGCACGTCGTGGACACCCTGACCGAGCGCGGCGTGGTGTTCGTCGACGAGCTGGACGAGGTGCCCGAGGGCGCCCTGACCGTCTTCTCCGCGCACGGCGTGTCCCCGGCCGTCGTCGAGGAGGCCGCCCAGCGCAACCTGCACACCATCGACGCCACGTGCCCGCTCGTGACCAAGGTGCACCGCGAGGCCGTGCGCTTCGCCAAGCAGGACAAGCGGATCCTGTTGATCGGCCACGACGGCCACGAGGAGGTCGAGGGCACGTTCGGCGAGGCGCCCGAGCACACCACGGTGATCAACGACGTCGCCGAGGCCCGCACCGTCCAGGTGGACGACCCGGACAACCTGATCTGGCTCTCCCAGACCACGCTCTCCGTGGACGAGACCCTCGAGATCGTCTCCGTGCTGCGCGAGCGGTTCCCGAACCTGCAGGACCCGCCCTCGGACGACATCTGCTACGCCACCTCCAACCGGCAGGCGGCCATCAAGTCGATCTCGCCGGAGTGCGACCTGGTGATCATCGTGGGCTCGGCGAACTCCTCGAACTCGGTGCGCCTCAAGGAGGTCGCCGCCGAGTACGGGGCCTCCCGCGCCGAGCGCGTCGACTTCGCCAACCAGGTGGACGAGTCCTGGTTCGAGGGCGTGGCCACCGTGGGCCTGTCCTCGGGCGCGTCCGTGCCCGAGGTGCTGGTCCAGGAGGTGCTCGCGCTGCTCGCCGAGTACGGCTACGGGCAGGTGGACGAGGTGGTGACCGCCGAGGAGGACATCATCTTCTCCCTGCCCAAGGAGCTGCGCGCCGAGCTCAAGCGGGTGGGTGACGAGTCCCGCTCGCTCGGCGGACGCCGCCGCGACGCCGAGGCCTGACCGCGCCCCTCGTCTCCTCGCTGAGGCCCGCAGACTCGCCGTCACGACGCCGGCGTAGCGGCGCGTCTGCGGGCCTCGGCGTGCCCGGGCCTCGGCGTTCCGGGCCGGCGGGTGGTCAGGGACTCAGAGCCCGAAGACCCAGACGAGCAGGGTCATCGACGCGATGGAGATCAGCACGACGGCGATGATGTTCAGCCACACGCCGCCCTTCACCATCTGGCCGATGGTCACGTAGCCGGAGCCGTACGCGATGGCGTTCGGCGGGGTGGCCACGGGCAGCATGAACGCGCAGGTCGCGGCGAGGGCGACGGGCGCGGCCAGCATGAGCGGGGCGACGCCGGTGCCCAGGGCCACGCCGGAGGCGACGGGCAGGAACGTGGCCGCGGTGGCCGTGTTCGAGGTCATCTCGGTCAGCAGCAGGATGCCGACGGCGGCGATCACCACGAGCACCCACACGGGGATGTCGCCGAGGCCCTTGACCTGCTCACCGAGCCACGTGGACAGGCCCGACTTGGAGAACTGACCGGACAGGGCCAGGCCGCCGCCGAACAGCAGGAGCACGCCCCACGGCAGCTCCTTCGCGGCCTCCCAGTCGAGCAGGCGCACGCCGCGCCCGGCCCCGCCGCCGGCCGGCAGGAGGAACAGGATGAGTCCGACGACCATGGCGATGGCCGCGTCCGAGAGCAGCGGGGACGTCAGGTCCAGGACGTACTCGGAGATCAGCGGCACGGTGATCCAGGCCAGCGCGGCGAGGATGAAGACGGCGAGGACCTTGGCCTCGGGGGCGCTCATGCGGCCGAGGCGGGCCAGCTCGGTGGCGATCAGGTCGCGGCCGCCGGGGACCACGTCGATCTCCGGGCGGAACAGCACGCGGGTGAGCAGGAACCAGCACGCGAAGAGCAGCACGACGGCGATCGGCACGCCGACCAGCATCCACTGGCCGAAGCCGATCTCCACGCCGTGCTCGGCGGCCATGTGACCCGCGAGCAGGGTGTTGGGCGGGGTGCCGATGATGGTGCCGAGCGAGCCGATGGACGCGGCGTAGGCGATGCCGAGCATGAGCGCGGTGCCGAAGTTCGTCTTCGTGAGGGAGCGGATCTCGGCCTGCGTGGGGGCCTCGCCGGGCGCGGATGCGGGCGCGGTGGGGCGGGCGGCCTGGTCCGCTGCCTCGTCCCCGGTCAGGGCGCCGTCCGTGCCGTAGCGCTGGACGAGCACGAGGATGGACACGCCGATGGGGAGCATCATCACGGCGGTGGCGGTGTTGGACACCCACATGGAGATGAACCCGGTGGCGATCATGAAGCCCAGGACGAGGTTCACGGTCCTGGCGCCCATGAACTTCAGGACGCCGAGCGCGATGCGCCGGTGCAGGTTCCAGCGCTGCATGGCCAGGGCGAGCATGAAGCCGCCCATGAACAGGAAGATGATGTTGTTGCCGTAGCTCGCGCCGACGGCGTCGAAGGTGATGCCGCCGTCGGACTCCTCGGCGGGCACGCCGAGCGGGAAGACGACGAGCGGCAGCAGGGCGGTGGCGGGGATGGGCAGGGCCTCGGTCATCCACCACACGGCCATGAGCACGGCGGTGGCGGCGACGAGGCGGGGCCAGACGCCGAGGTCGCCCGGCATCAGCAGGAACAGGGCGACGGCGAGCAGGGGGCCGGCCACGAGGCCGATGATGCGCTTGACGTTCTCGCCGCCGGGCAGCGGCTCGTCACGCATGCCCGGGGAGAGGTCGTGTTCGAACTCCTGGGCGGCCGCTCGGGGGTCGAAGCGGGAGACGTGCTCGTTGACGTTGCTCGGCGGGGGGAGCGGACGGGACTGCATGGGGCCTCCTCATCAGGTCAGGCCCTCGGCGCGGCCTGGCAATTCTCTGTGAGTTTCACGGTAGCAAGTGGCCCGGGGCACGGAAAGACGACGTCGGGGGCCGCGACGGCCCACCCGCCCGGCCCCCGTCCGGCCCCGCTCACGCCTCCCGCGCCGACTCCTGCCGACGACGGCGCAGCTCGTCCTCCTCCACGCCCGCGACCAGTTCCGGGGCGGCCAGGGGCCGGGGCGCGGACTCGAGCGTGCGGATGTCCGGCGTGGGGGCCAGGCCCGGGTCGACGTCGCGGAGGCGCCGGGCGGCGGGGAGCACGCGCGACTCGACGTTGCCGACGAGCTGGTTGTAGCGGTCCACGGCGGTCTTGAGGGAGCCGCCCATGCGGTCCAGGTGGGTGCCGAGCGTGCCGAGACGCTCGTAGAGGTCCTTCGCGCTGGCCACCACGGTGTGGGCGTTCTCGGCCAGGGTGTCCTGCCGCCACGCGTAGGCCACGGACTTCAGGGCGGTCAGGAGGGAGACGGGGGCGACGAGCGCGACGTTCCGGGAGAACGCGTGGTCCAGCAGCCCGGGATCCGCGTCCAGGGCCGCGGCCAGGAGCGACTCGGCGGGCAGGAAGCACAGGACCAGCTCGGGGGAGTGCTCGAGGCCGGCCCAGTAGGACTTCGCGGAGAGCTGGTCCACGTGGCGGCGCACGGCCGCGGCGTGCTGGGCGGCGAGTGCCTGGCGCCGCTCGTACGCCTCCTCACCGGGCTCGTCCGCGAGGGCCTCGGCGGCCAGCGCGTCCCCGATGGGGGCCTTGGCGTCCACGGCCATGGCCTTGCCGCCGGGCAGGGACACCACGAGGTCCGGGCGGAGGCGCTCGCCGTCCTTGCCGGACAGCGTGGCCTGCTCCGTGAAGTCCACGTGGTGGAGCATGCCCGCCGCCTCGACGACCCGCCGCAGCTGCGCCTCGCCCCAGTGGCCCCGCGCGGAGGTGGACTTGAGGGTGGCCATGAGCGACGTGGTCTGGTTCAGCAGGTCCCGGTCCGTGGCCGCGGCGGCGCGGAGCTGCTCCCCGAGCCGGCCGAACTGGGACGCCCGGTCCCGCTCCAGCACGCTCACCTGCTCCTGGAGCGCCGCCAGCCGCTGGCCCAGCGGGGCGAGCGTGGACATCACCTGGGACTCCGCGCGTTGGCGTTCGGCGTCCTCGGCGCGCGCGGCCGTGAGCGCGCGCTGCTCCGCCCGGGCGGCCGCGAGCTCCTCTCGCGTCCCCTGGTGCTCGGTGCGCAGCGCGGCCAGCTCGGCCTGGGCCCGGCGGGCCTCCTCACCGCCGCCGGCCGCCCGGCGCCACATGAGCCACGCGCCCACCAGGGCACCCAGCACAAGTCCGAGGATGAGGGCGAGCAGCAGGCTGAGGATCTCCATGACCCCACCCTCGCAGGCCGCACGGACACGGTAGGCCGCGGCGCGCCGTCGTCGTGGTGGGCGGCTCAGCCGAAGAGCGGGTTGGGGCCGTTGGCCACGACCTGCGGGTCGCCGTCGACGCGGGCGGCGATGCCCGCCGCGGCCACACCGGGCAGATAGGGGAAGACCATGCGGGTCGAGGCCAGGGCGGCGGCGTCGAAGGCCTCCACCGCGACGGCCGGGCGGGGCCCGTCCGCCGTCTCGATCTCGCCGTCGAACACGGCCACCGCCCGCGTGGGGCGCGGGCTGATCTTCGCGACCGTGGCGGCCGCCTGCTCGGGCTCGAGGTCCGGGTGCTCCCACATGCCGCGCTGGCCGTCGGCGGCGACGGCGAGGATCGTCGGGGCGAACACGGACTGCCGGCCGAGCGTGTCGAACACGTGCTCCACCGCGAGGCTGATCAGCGGCAGCAGCTCGCCGCCGGGAGGCGTGGGGGTCGGTCCGGTGGGCGTCGGGGTGCTCATGGGGCCGAGGCTACCGGCCCTGTCCGACGGCGCCCACCCGCGCCTAGGGTGAACCCATGCAGCTCACCCTCGCTCCCGGGGACATCACGGCCACGCGCGCGGACGCCGTCGTCAACGCCGCCAACTCCACCCTGCTCGGCGGCGGAGGCGTGGACGGCGCCATCCACCGGCGTGGCGGTCCCGAGATCCTGGCCGAGTGCCGCCGCTTGCGCGAGACCGACCTGCCGGAGGGGCTGCCCGCCGGGCAGGCCGTGGCGACGACGGCGGGGCGCCTGCCCGCGCGCTGGGTCGTCCACACGGTGGGCCCGGTGTGGGCCAAGACGATCGACAAGTCCGACACCCTCGCCTCGTGCTACCGCGAGTCCCTGAAGGTGGCGGCCGGGCTCGGCGCCCGGACGGTCGCGTTCCCGGCGATCTCCGCGGGGATCTACGGCTGGCCCATGGAGGACGCGGCGCGGATCGCCGTCGAGACCTGCCACGCGATGGCGGACGAGGTGGGCGGCACCGTGGACGAGGTGCTGTTCGTGCCCTACGGGAAGGAGGCGGAGACGGCGTTCCGGACCGCCCTGGACAGGGTTGAGCGGGGCTGACTCAACTCCGTGGAATACCCCGTGGGGGGACGGCGTTGCACAGGACAGTCGCCGCTCAACCGGAGCGGCCCGCCCTGCATGAGGAGTGATCGACCATGGCTCGTCCCATTGATCCGTTCCGCGAGATGGAGCGCCTGATGACCGGCTTCGCCCGCACCTCCGGCGCCGCCTCCATGCCCATGAACCTCTACCGCGAGGGCGACGTGTTCGTCGCCGAGGTGGAGTTGCCGGGCGTGGACCCGAGCTCGATCGACGTGGACGTCGAGGAGCGCACGCTCACCGTCCGCGCCGAGCGCAAGGAGGCCCCCGCCGGGGAGGACCGTCGCTGGCTCACCAAGGAGCGTCCGGCCGGCACCTTCGCCCGCCAGCTCAACCTCGGCCAGGGCCTGGCCCTGGACAAGATCGAGGCCGACTACAGCGACGGCGTGCTGCTGCTGACCATCCCGGTGGCCGAGCAGGCCAAGCCGCGCAAGATCCAGGTCAAGCACACCGGCTCCGCCGCCCAGGTGGAGGGCGAGGCCGTAGAGGGTGAGGCAGTGGAGGACTCCGCCGTCGAGACCTCCGGCGAGTGATCGCCCTCTGACGGAGCCGCGCGTGACCGGCGCGCGGCCCGCCCCCGAACGCAGTTGCGGCGGGTCCCCACCGGGGGGCCCGCCGCTTCCGCGTGGTGGTCAGGCGCGGTCGGCCAGGATCAGCTGTGCCGCCTTCTCGCCGATCATGAAGCACGTGATGTTGGGGTTCACGGTCACGTGCTCGGGCATCACGGAGGCGTCGGCCACGCGCAGGCCCGTCACACCCTTGACGCGCAGGCGGGCGTCCAGGGGGCTCATGGCGTCGTCGTCGGCGCCCATGCGCACCGAGCCCACCGGGTGGTACACGGTGTTGTGGGTCCGCTTCACGTAGTCGGCGATCTCCTCATCGGTCTGCGCCTCCACGCCCGGGGCGAGCTCCCGGCCGGCCCACTCCGCCATCGCCGGCTGGGAGACGATCTCCCGGGCCAGCCGGATGCCGGCCACCGCGACGGCCATGTCATGGCCCTCCGGGTCGGTGAAGTAGCGCGGGTCCACGGCCGGCTTGTCCCGGTAGTCGTTGGAGCGCAGGCGCACGGTGCCGCGGGACTTGGCGAGGGGGGGGGGGGGGGGGGGGGGCCCTCG
>NZ_JALJRI010000099.1:0-14109 GCF_024519795.1 Micrococcus sp. Mcc89
TCTGGGCCCGCCGGCGGCGCTGGCCCGCCCCGGCGCCCGCGTGGGACGGGCCGCCGCCCCGGAGCGTGCTCGCGCGGGGCAGCAGGCGCGCACGGACGGCGTCGGAGACCAGCCACGGCGCCGGCAGCGCCCGGGTGAGCTCGGCGAGCGGGTCGTAGCCACGCCGTCGGAATCCGGCCGCGCCGCCCGGGACCGGGACGAGCAGGGCGTGCGGCGCCCCGGGCAGGTCCGGCTCGAGGCGCGCCGCGGCGACGGCCCGGCACAGGGCCTCGCCCAGCACGCCGCGCAGGTGCAGCGCGTGATGGTCCTTGAACGCGAGCACGGCGGCCGCCAGCGGGTCTGCGTAGCGCCCGGCCGCCATCACCGGCAGGGGAGCGCCGCCGGGGCCCAAGGGCAAAGCCGGGGCGTCCTGCTCCGCCCGGAAGGGCCGGGACAGGACGGCGGTCAGTCCCTCCGCGCAGGCCGGGCAGAGCCGGTGACCCGGCGCGGCGCACACCGCGCACTCGGCGGGCAGGACCAGGTCGGCCAGGGCCCGACCGAGGGTGCCGAACACCGACGGCGGGGACGGGGAGGACGGCGGGGAACGCATGCGACGAGTCCACCGCACGCCGCCGCCGTCCGGGCGCCGGGGCGAGCCGCTGTGCGGGCCGGGGCGGCTGTGCAGGAGTGGACGACGGGGCGGCGGGCGCGGGCTCGGCTCAGTCCGGGAACGAGAGGTCGCGCACCCTGCGGTCGAGCTCCTGCGCCCGCCACGAGGAGCCCACCAGCAGGAACACGAGCTCCTCCGTCTCCGCGTAGTAGGCACCGTCGTCGCCGACGGAGATCCCCCGCAGACCGCCCAGCGGGTTGAGCTCCCGGACGGTGCCGTCGATCGAGACGATCCGCGGCACCACGCGCTCGTCGGGCTTCTCGGCGTACGCCGAGACGAGCAGGTTCGTGTCTCCGGCCCACTCCACCGAGTCCTCGGAGCCGGAGGAGGGCAGCAGGATCGGCTCGGTCAGGGCGTTCGGCACCCCGTCCGAGCCGCGCACGACGCCGGACACGCGCAGGGTGGTCCGCTGGCCGTCGTCGACGAGCATCGCGGCCTGGGCCCCACTCCGCGACAACCGCAGGTCGACGATCCGCTCGCCGGGCCGCAGCCAGGTGGCCGTCACGATGCGCTCCTGCCCGCCGGGCTGGGCCGGGACGGCGCGGATCCGCGAGGTCGTCTCCCTGTCGGCCGCCCACACCCAGCCCAGGAGGTCCAGTGACGGGACGGTGAGCCCGGTGCCGCGCAGCACCTCCCGCAGGGTGCCGTCCGTGCCGGCGACGTGGACCGCCGTCCGGTCACGGGTGACGAACACGAAGCGGCTGCGGTCGCCGGACATGGTCGGGCGGACCGGATCGAGCGCGGTGACGTCCGGGGCGCCGCCCACCGGCGTGACGCTGGTCCCCTGCACGTACACGAGTCCGCCCGTCGCCGTGTCGATGCCCACCTGGACTGAGCCGACGGCGGGGTCGGTCTGGACCGGGGCGGGGCCGTCGTCTCCCGACGTGGACAGCTGGGCGCCGGCGACGGTCACCTCGACCTCCTTGACCGATTGGAGGCCCGTCAGGGTCAGCTCCAGCTGCTCCCGCATGCGGTGCCGCCGGTCGGCGTCGGCCCCCTCGGCGGCCGCCTGGGTGAGGTCGACGTGGGCCACGCCGTCGTCGTCGACGGGCACCGTGGGTGCGGCCAGGTCGGTGCCGGTGCGCAGCGGGAAGGCCGTGTCCACCGCCCCGGCCAGATACGGTGCCGGCCCGCGCAGCAGCGCTCGCGTCACCGCGGTCACCGTGGTGCCCCGATTGACGAACCACCGCACGTCCGGCACGACGTAGCGCTTCGCGGTGTCGTAGAAGGCGAGCTCGTGCGGGGCGAACAGCTGTCCGAACTGCGCCTGGGAGAGCAGCGTGCCGTTCTCCGTGGACGTGATCCGCATGCCCTGCGGCCGTTCCTGCACCGTGACCGCCCAGGCCTGCGTGGTCCCCGGCGGCGCGACGGTCCGCAGGCCGTACTCGTCGATCTCCGAGTCGACCTCGACCTGGATCTGGTAGTCCCCGGCGCCGTCGCCCCGGGTGATGCGCGGCTCCGCCGAGTACACGAGGGTGCGCTGCCCGGGCGTCCACTGGGTGGCCGCGGGCCCGTCGAGGAACTCGCGCGCCACCGCGTAGTCGTCCTGCGGGCTCGTGCCCGCGAGCAGGAAGCCCCGGATGGCCTCCTCCGCCGTGTCCGACTCGGCCGGCCCCGGCGGATGGAACTGCGGCGCGTCGGCGGCCGCGGTGGCCCCGTCGACCGGGTCGGCGCTGCGCACTTCGGAGCTCTGGGGGATCTGGGTGCAGCCGCTGAGGGCGAGCACCAGGGCGACGATCACCGCGAAGACGGCGACACGCAGCGGGCGGGGCGGCTGTGGATCCACGGTGGTCATCGGGCCTCCTCTGCCCCGTCGTCGCCGGTCCAGCCCCCGGCAGCCGTCCCGTCGGCGGGAGGGACCATGCGCACCGGCCGGGTCGGTGCGGTCAGGGCCTGCTCGGCCTGGCGCGCGGACGGCGGGGCGTCCGCGGCCGCCGCGGTGACGTCCGCGACCGTGCCGACGGCGTCGGCGTCCGCCTCCTGCGGGACGGGCCGGGACAGGTCATCGGCGTACCGGCGGTCCGCCGTGCTGTAGCGGGGCGGAATGGGCAGCACGGAGCGGCCGATCGGTTCGGGGGCCTCCGCGCCCTGCGCGGCCGGGCGCGGCGCCCGCGGCAGGGTCACCATGAAGGTGGACCCCTCCCCCAGCTCGCCCCACGCCTCGAGCCGGCCGCCGTGCAGCCGGGTGTCCTCGGTGGCGATCGCCAGACCCAGTCCGGACCCGCCGGTGGTGCGCTTGCGTGCGGGGTCGGCACGCCAGAACCGATCGAACACGCGCTGCACCTGCTCGGGGCTCATGCCGATGCCGTGGTCCACGACGGCGAACGTGACGGCCTCCTCGTCGGCCGCCACGAGCACGTCCACCGGCCGGCCCTCGGCGTGCTCGATCGCGTTGTTCACCAGGTTGCGCAGGATCCGTTCGATGCGCCGCGGGTCGACCCAGGCGACGTGGCCGTCGGCGCGGTCCCGGTCCATGGGCACCACGTACACGGGCACGCCGATCTGATCGGCCAACGGCTGAGAGGTGAGCACGACGTCGCGGGCCAGCTCGAGCATGTCCGTGGCCTCGAGGGCCGGGGTGGCGGCGCCGGCGTCGAACCGGGTGATCTCCAGCAGGTCCGCGAGCATGGCCTGGAAGCGATCCACCTGGTGGTAGAGCAGCTCGGTCGAGCGTCGATTGACCGGGTCGAAGTCCTCGCGCGAGCCGTACAGCACGTCGGCCGCCATCCGCACGGTCGTCAGCGGCGTGCGCAGCTCATGGGAGACGTCCGAGACGAACCGCTGCTGCATCTGGGACAGCTGGGCGAGCTGGCCGATCTGGTCCTGGATGCTGTCCGCCATCCGGTTGAAGGACGTGCCCAGGCGGGCCATCTCGTCCTCACCGTCGACCGGCATCCGCACGGCCAGGTTGCCGCTCGAGAGGGACTCGGCCGCCCGGGCTGCCTGCTGCACGGGCCGGGTCACCCGCCGCGAGACCCACCACGAGACCAGCACGTTGATCACCAGGAAGCCGACGCCGAACACCAGCAGCACCCCGAGCACCGAGTCCAGCGAGCTCTGGACGTCCGCGAGGTCGTAGACGAGGTAGAGCCCGTAGGTGGCACCCGGGGGCAGCACCACCTGGGCGCCGAACACGAGGCCGGGCCGGGTGCCGCCGCCGGGGTCCGGCAGCGCCACGCTCGCGTCGTACACGCCCGGCCCGGAGGCGACCGCGTCCTGCAGCTCCTGGGGGATCACCGCGGGATCGAGACCGGCGGAGGAGATCGTCCCCACGTACGCGGACTCGGAGCCCGGCAGCGGGGCGAGGTGGTAGCGGCGGCGGATCGTCGTGCCCGAGTCCCCCTCGAGGGCACGCAGGGTCTGGGTCACCAGCACGTCCGTGCTCTGCGCGTCCGTGGCGGTGGTCTGCGCGAACGTCTCGCGCACCTGACTCAGGCCACGGCGGGCCTCGGCCTGGACCTGCTCGTAGCGGGCCTCGAAGAGGGCCTGGGTGATCTGCTGCGTCAGGAACGCGGCGACCACGAGGCCCGCGAGGATCGAGAGCAGGGCCGCGAGCACCGCCGTGCGCAGCCGCAGGGACCGACGCCACCGGCGGCGCAGCGCACGCCACGCGGGGCCGGGGACCCACGACCGTGGGCGGCCGGCGGCGGGCTCGACCGGCTCGGCGCCGGGCTCGGCCGCCGGGGCCGCGCTCAGACCCGGGCCGGACACCGTCATGCCCTCAGCCCTGGCCGGCCTTGTACCCGACGCCGCGGACGGTCAGCACGACGCACGGGTTCTCGGGATCCGGCTCGACCTTGGAGCGCAGGCGCTGGACGTGGACGTTCACGAGCCGGGTGTCGGCCTGGTGCCGGTACCCCCAGACCTCCTCCAGCAGCATCTCGCGGGTGAAGACGTGGCGCGGCCGCCGGGCGAGGGCCACGAGGAGGTCGAACTCCAGCGGGGTGAGGGCGATGCCGACGCCGCCGCGGGTGACCTCGTGGCCCGCCACGTCGATCTCGAGGTCCCCGATGTGCAGGACCTCCGCCGGCTTGGCCTCCCCCTCACGCAGGCGGGCCCGGACGCGGGCCACGAGCTCGGCCGGCTTGAACGGCTTGGGCACGTAGTCGTCCGCACCCGACTCGAGGCCGCGCACGACGTCCGCCGTGTCCGACTTGGCCGTGAGCATCACGATCGGCACGTCCGACTCGTCTCGGATGAGCCTGCAGACCTCGATGCCGTCGATGCCGGGGAGCATGAGGTCCAGCAGCACGAGATCGGGACGCTCGCGGTGGAACGCGGGCAGTGCGGAGGTGCCGTCCGCGGCGAACGCCGGCTCGAAGCCGTCGTTGCGCAGGACGATGCCGATCATCTCGGCCAGCGCCTCGTCGTCGTCCACCACCAGGATCTTGGCCTTGCCCATCCTGACCTCCTCGTCAGCGCTCCCCCCGGCGCCGCGGGCGGGACCGGCCCCGGGCACAGGAAATTTTCAGGATCAGCCCGATGATACCCGCCGGGCGGGCCCGTCCCCGGCGGACGACGCCGGAGGTCGCCCCGGTCCGTCGGGGCGCCGGCTCAGCCGCGCAGCTCGGCGAGCCGCGCGGCCAGCTCCTCCGCGTCCCGCCGCAGAGTGCGGAGCACGGCGGGGTCGTGCGGCCCCGCCGCCGTGAGGCCGACGTCGCCCACCCGTCCGGGGTCCACCCCCAGCCGTTCCCACGTGCGGACGACGTCGACCGGGCGCACGCCCGGCTCGGGGGCCAGGGTCAGCCCGCGCCCGACGTCGGCCCAGCCGGCCGCCGCCTCCCACGCCTCGCGGGTGCCGGGCGAACCGTCCGCGCCGTCGTCGAGGGGGCCCACGCCCACCACGAGCGAGACCGGGGCCCGGGCGGGCGCGTCCGCGGCTGCGTCGGGCCTGGGCAGGGACTCTCCCGTCAGCGTCGCCAGCGCGGCGGGCCCGGGCAGCTCGGCCCCCGGGGAGGCGGCGCGGCGGCCCGGCGCGAGCCACACTCGGGCGACGTCGGGCAGGGCGGTGAGCCTGGCGAGGGCGGCGCGCCACAGTCCGCGGGCCTCCTCGCGCGGCAGCGACCGGACGGTGCGGTACCCGCTCGCGGTGGGCAGGGTCCCGGCGAGGACGGCCCCCGCCCACGGCTCGTCGACGACGACGCCGAGGCGGGCCGCCCCGGTGGCCCTCCGGAGGCGGGGCAGGGCGTCCTGCAGTCCCTCGAGATAGGACTCGGCGACGTCGCGGCGGGCGCCGTGGTCGCCGAGGACGCGCTCTCCCCCGGGCAGCCAGAGGCCGGCGAGCAGGCTGAGCGGGCCGCGCACCCGCACGGCCAGACGTTCGACGACGGCGCCCTCGGCCCCCGCGGTGTCCGCCCAGCGGTGCGCGTCCTCGCGCCAGAGGGAGACGGCGCGGCGTCGGTCGCGGCCGGAGCCGGCGGCCCCGGGCGGGCTGACCCGCCAGCCGTGCGGCTGCAGGTCGACGGCCAGCTCCTGCAGGAGGGCGGCCGAGCGGCCGGTGGCGTCGGCGCCGGGTCCGCGCTCGGGCAGCTCGGGGAGCACCGGCCAGTGGTCCGCGCCGAGCTCGCCGAGCGTGACGCGCTGCGCCTCTGCGACGTCGGTGCCGCGCCACGGCGTGCCGCCGAGGGCGACGGGGCCGGTGGCGCCGTCGTCGTGGGCGGCCTCAGTCATCCGCGTCCCCGGAGCCCGCCCCCGGCTCCGCCTCGGCGTCCGGCCGGCCCTCGGCCGCCAGCGCGCGGTGGTGGCGGATGACCTCGGCGATGATGAAGTTCAGGAACTTCTCGGCGAACGCGGGCTCGAGGTCGGCCTCGAGCGCGAGCCGGTGCAGCCGCGCGATCTGGGCGGCCTCACGCCCGGGGTCCGAGGGCGGCAGGTCGTGGCGGGCCTTCAGCGCACCGACCCGCTGCGTGAACTTGAACCGCTCGGCCAGGAGGTAGACGAGCGAGGCGTCGATGTTGTCGATGCTGCCGCGGATCGCGAAGAGCTCGTCGAGGACCGCCGGGTCCGCGGTGCCGGGCAGCGAGCTGGCGTGGGGGTCGTAGTCCGGGCTCATGGCCGAAGCCTACGCATCCGCGGGGGCGGACAGCCGGGCATTGCGGGCGGTGTCGATGGTGGCCTGGCCGAGCACGCGGGTGCCCCGGTACAGGACGGCCGTCTGACCGGGAGCCACGCCGCGCAGGGGGCGCGCCGGCTCGATCTCCCACCCCGGATTCCCCGCCTCGTCCGCGCGCTGGCGGGCGCGGGCCTCGACGATCTCGCCGTGGGCCCGGAACTGCAGGGCGCAGTCGAACCAGGCGCCCGTGCGGGCTTCGGGCACCG
Organism: Micrococcus sp. Mcc89; assembly: GCF_024519795.1. Lineage (NCBI taxonomy): Bacteria > Bacillati > Actinomycetota > Actinomycetes > Micrococcales > Micrococcaceae > Micrococcus > Micrococcus sp. Mcc89. The sequence goes on from NZ_JALJRI010000099.1 coordinate 6,968, forward strand.
GGGCGCCGGCCCACGACGGGCGGATGCCGGTGATGCGGTCGACGTCGAGCAGCTCGCGGCCGCCGACGACCACCGTGTTCTCCTTCGGCCGCACCTCGAGCACGAACCGGGGCTTGCCGTCGGGCGCGGGACGGCCGATGGCCAGGCCCTTGCGCTGGCCGACCGTGAACGCCTGGGCGCCCGCGTGGGTGCCGAGCTCCCGCCCCTCCGGGTCCACGATGGGGCCGGGGGCCAGGTCGATGCGCTCGGCCAGCCAGCCGCGGGTGTCGCCGTCGGGGATGAAGCAGATGTCGTGGGAGTCCGGCTTCGCCGCCACGGACAGGCCGCGCTCGGCCGCCTCGGCGCGCACGAGCTCCTTGGACGGCGTGTCCGCGAGCGGGAAGAGGCAGTGGGCGAGCTGATCCGCGGTCAGCACGCCGAGCACGTAGGACTGGTCCTTCGCGTCGTCCGCGGCGCGGTGCAGCTCCAGCGAGCCGTCCGGACCGGGCCGCACGGCGGCGTAGTGGCCGGTGCAGACGGCGTCGAAGCCCAGCTCGAGGGCGCGCTCGAGCAGCGCCGCGAACTTGATGCGCTCGTTGCAGCGCATGCACGGGTTGGGCGTGCGGCCGGCCTCGTACTCGGCCACGAAGTCGTCCACGACGTCCTCCGCGAACCGCTCGGAGAAGTCCCACGTGTAGAAGGGGATGCCGAGCCGCTCGCACGCGCGCCACGCGTCCGAGGCGTCCTCGATGGTGCAGCAGCCACGCGAGCCGGTGCGCAGGGTGCCGGGCATGCGGGACAGGGCCAGGTGGACGCCGACGACGTCGTGCCCGGCGTCCACGGCACGCGCCGCGGCGACGGCGGAGTCGACTCCCCCGGACATGGCGGCCAGGACCTTCACGGGCGGACTCCTCTCTCGACGACGGACGGGCGCTCCAGTCTAGACGCCCGGCCCCAGCAGCGTCCGCAGCGCGTCGATGAGCGCGGCCGTCTCGGCCAGCGTCGTCGTCCGGCCGAGGGTGAACCGCTGGGTGGCCCGCGCGTCGGCCTCCGTCCGCCCCGGCAGGGCCGCGACCACGTGCGACGGCTCGGCCACCCCGGCGGTGCACGCCGACCCGGACGAGGTGTCCAGTCCGGCCATGTCGAAGGAGAACAGCAGCGCGTCCGCCGTCCGGCCCGGCACGGTGATGTGGACGTTGCCGGGCAGTCGGCGCGTCCCCGGCGACAGCGGCTCCCCCGTCGCCGGGTCGCGGTCCCGCGGCCCGGTCAGGCGCACCCCGTCCAGGGCGTCGACGGCGGCGATCACCTCGTCCCGCAGCCCGCCCAGGCGGGCGGCCTCGGCGGGCTGCTCCGCGACGGCCTCCGCCACGGCGGCCGCCAGCGCGGCGGCCAGGGCCACCGACACCGTGCCCGAGCGCAGGCGGCGTTCCTGGCCGCCGCCGTGCACCACGGCCTCTAGCGTGACGTCCCGGCGCACGAGCAGGGCACCGACCCCCACGGGGGCGCCGACCTTGTGCCCCGAGACGGCCAGGGTCGCGGCCCCGGACGCGGTGAAGTCCACGGGCACCGCCCCGAGGGCCTGGACGGCGTCGGTGTGCAACGGGACCCCGTGGTCGGCCGCGAGCCGGGCGGCCTCCGCGACGGGCTGGACCGTGCCGATCTCGTTGTTGGCCCACATTAGCGTGGCCAGGGCGGTCCGCTCGGGCGCGGCCGCCAGCGCGGCCCCCCATGCGGCGAGGTCGACCCGCCCGTCGTCGTCGACCGGGACGAGCACCGGCTCGGCGCCCTCGTGCGCGGCGAGCCAGTCCACCACATCGAGGACCGCGTGGTGCTCGATGCCGGTCAGCACGATCCGGGTGCGCTCCGGCGCGACCGCGCGGCGGGCCCGGTACAGCCCCTGGACGGCGAGGTTGTCCGCCTCGGTGCCCCCGGACGTGAGGATCACCTCGGAGGGGTGTGCCCCGAGCGCCGCGGCGATGCGCTCCCGCGCCTCCTCGAGGTGCAGCTTGGCCCGGCGGCCGGAGGCGTGGAGGGAGGCCGGGTTGCCCGGCAGCGCGGCCGCCTCGGCCAGGGCCGCGAGCGCGGTGGGGCGCACCGTCGTGGTGGCGGCGTGGTCCAGGTGCACGCGGTCCGGGGTGGTCACCCGGCCAGTCTAGGAGCCGCGCCGGATGTGCCCCGGCTCAGTCCCGGGCGAGGAACCGCTCGACGTCGCGGGTCGGGCCCACCAGGAGGATCGTGTCCTCGGGCTCGAGCACGTAATGACTCGGCGGGTAGAGCCACGTGCCGCGGCTGCGGACCGCGACCACGCGCATGCCCCGCTCCCCCGCGAGCCCGGTGGCTCGCAGGTCCCTGCCCAACAGGCGCGACGGCGGCGTGGCCCGGACCATGGCCAGGCCCGGCTCGACCTCGACGAAGTCCTGGAAGGACGTGCTGACCAGGTGCGCCACGCGGCGGCCCATGTCCCGCTCCGGGTGGACCACGTGCTCCACGCCGAGCTGACGCAGGATCTCGCCGTGGCGGTCGTCATTGGCCTTGGCCCAGAGCTGGTGCGTCCCGAACCGCCGCATCAGCGAGACGGTGAGGATCGAGTCCGCGAGGTCGCCGCCGATGGCGACGACGACGTGGTCCATCTCGTGGACCGAGAGCTGGCGCATCGCCTCCTCGTCCGTGCTGTCCGCGCGGACGACGTGGGTCAGCCGGCCGTTGAGCGCCTGGACGGCCTCGGCATCGGCGTCGACCCCCAGCACGTGGCAGTCGGACTCCATGAGCTCGAGGGCGACCCCGGAGCCGAACCGGCCGAGCCCGAGGACGGCCACGGTGGGGCGGTCGCCCCGGCGGGGGGCGAACAGGGAACGGGTGAGATCAGCCAATGAGGGGCCTCTCCTTCGGGTACTCGAAGTGGCGGGTGCGGTCGGTCAGGGCCAGGCTGCCGGCGACGGTGGCGGGGCCGATGCGGCCGACGAACATGAGGAGCATGAGGATGCCCTGCGCGGCCGGCGGCAGCTGGGCGGTGATGCCGGTGGACAGGCCTACCGTGCCGAACGCGGACACGCACTCGAACAGGATCTGGTCGGTCGTGAACGAGGACAGGCCCATGAGCGCCATCGTGGCGACGGCGATCGCGGTCGCGGAGAGCATGATCACGGTGATCGCCTCGCGGTGCGTGGTCCGGGAGAGCCGGCGGCCGAACGCATGGACGGCACCCTCCCCCCGGATCTCCGCGAGCACGATGAACAGCAGGACGCTCGCCGTCGTGATCTTCACGCCCGAGGCGGTGCCGGCGGGGCCGCCGCCGATGAACATGAGCACGTCGGTGCCGAAGAGCGTCACGGGGTGCATCTGCCCGTAGTCCAGGGTGTTGAAGCCGGCGGTGCGGGTCGTGACGGACTGGAAGAACGCCGCGAGCACGCGCGAGGCCGGGTCCAGACCGCCCAGGGTCCGCGGGTTGGACCACTCGAGGACGAGGTACATGAGCGTGCCGCCCACCAGCAGCACCGCGGTGCCCACGAGCACGAGCCGGACCGTGAGGTTCCACCGCTCGGGTCGGCGCAGGTCTCGCCGCAGGGTCAGCACGACCGGCAGGCCCAGGCCGCCCAAGATGATCGCCGCCGCGATCGGCAGGCAGATGAACGGGTCCGAGACGAAGCCCATGAGGTTGTCGCTGAACAGCGCGAACCCGGCGTTGTTGAATGCGGAGACCGCGTGGAAGACCCCCTGCCACAGTGCCTGGCCCGGGGACATCCCCGCGCCCAGCCAGAAGCGCAGGCTCAGCAGCAGCGCCACCGAGGCCTCGACGGCCGTGGAGTACAGGATCAGGGCCCGCAGCACCCGGGGCAGGTCCCCGATCCCCTCGGCCCGGGTGGAGGCCGCGGCGTCGAGGCGCTGGGTGAGGCCGAGCCGCCGGAGGATCACCAGACCCAGCAGCGACGTGAACGTCATGACGCCCAGGCCGCCGAGCTTGATGAGCGCGAGGATCACGACCTGGCCCAGGGGTGTCCAGAACGTCTGGGTGTCCACGACGCCGAGCCCCGTCACCGTGGTGGCGCTGGTCGCCGTGAACGCGGCCTCCAGCGGGGTGGGTGCGCGGCCCTGATACGAGGCGGGCAGCAGCAGTGCGCCGGTGCCCGTCACGATGGCGACGAGGAAGGACCCGACCACGAGCTGGGTCGGACGGATGCGGGGCCGGCGCGGGCCGACCCGCGGCGACGAGGTGGATGCCACGGGAGGGAAACATAGTCCTTCCGGGGCGCACTGTCACCGTGCGGCGCCGGTGGTTGAATGGTCGGGTGCCGACCCCCTCCGTCCCCCTCGTCCACCCGGTGCACCGGTTCGCCCACCACGAGATCGACTTCCGCCGCCGGATTGTCACGATGGCCGTGGTCAACCGCACCCCGGACTCCTTCTACGACGACGGCGCCGGCGCCGTCCTGGAGGACGCCCTCGCCCAGGCCCACGCCGCGGCGGACGCCGGAGCCGAGTGGGTCGACGTCGGCGGCGTGCCGTTCGCGCCCGGGGCGGAGCTCGACCCGGCCGAGGAGGCGGCGCGGGTGGTCCCCCTGATCGCGGCCCTGCGGAGCGGGGACGGGGCCGGGTCGTCCGAGGCGTCGCGCCGGCTGATCCTCTCGGCGGACACGTTCCAGCCGGCGGTGGCCGAGGCGGCCCTGGCCGCGGGGGCGGACGTCGTCAACGACACCACGGGGCTGTTCCACGCGGACCTGGGCCGGGTGGTGGCCGCCGCGGGCGCGCACCTCGTGGTCACCCACTCCCTCACCCACGTGCGCGGACCCCGGGCCGTGGTCCCCCGGCCGACGTACGACGACGTCGTCACGGAGGTCCGCGACCACCTGCGGCGCACCGTCGACCGGGCCGTGGCGCTCGGCGTCCCCGAGGAGAGGATCATCGTGGACCCCGGCCACGATCTGAACAAGAACACCCGGCACACCCTCGAGATCACGCGGCGGCTGGACGAGATCGCCGCCCTGGGGCTGCCCGTGCTGGCCGCGGTCTCGAACAAGGACTTCATCGGCGAGAGCCTGGACCGGCACCGGCACGAGCGCCTGCCCGGCTCGCTGGCCGCGGCCGCGGCCTGCGTGTACGGCGGCGCCCGGATCCTGCGCATGCACGACGCCGACGCCTCCGTCTCGGCGGCCCGCATGCTCGAGTGCGTGTTCGGGTGGCGCGAGCCGGCGCGCCTGGTCCACAACATGGGCGCGGAGAACCCGCCGCCGGACCGCAGCACCCTGGCCGGACACCGCGCCCACCGCGGGGGGCGGGCATGAGACGGCTGACCGAGACCGGCCCCGGCCTGGACGACGACGCCCTCCGCGCCGCCCTCGCGGCCCCGGCGGCCGAGGACACCGGCCCCGGACCCTGGGTCCGCGTCGTGTTCATCGCCTCCGCCGACGGTGCGGCCACCCTGGACGGCCGTGCGGGCGGGCTCGGCTCCCCCGCGGACCAGCGGCTGCTCTCGCTGTCCCGGCACGACGCCGACGTCGTGCTCGTGGGGGCCGGGACCATCCGGGCCGAGGACTACGAGGGAGCGCTGCTGTCCGAGGAGGACCGGCGTCGACGCGCGGAGGCCGGCGGGCCCGCGGACCCGCCCGTGGCCGTGGTCAGCGGCAGCCTGGACCTGGACCCGGCGTCCGCGTTCTTCACGGCCGCCCCGGTGCGCCCCTGGATCCTCACGTCCCGGGCCGCCCTCGCGGCCGAGCCGGAGCGGGCGGCGGCGCTGGCCGCGCACGCGGACGTGCTGGCGGTCGGCGAGGAGCACGTGGACCCCCAGACCGTGATGGCCACCCTGCACGCGCACGGCGCCCGCGTCGTCCACTGCGAGGGCGGACCGCGCCTGTTCGGCAGCCTCGCGGCGGCCGGCCTCGTGGACGAGGTGCACCTCACCGTGGCGCCGCTGCTGGCCGGACCCGCCGCCGGCCGCGTCCTGACCGGCGAGGACGGCCCCGGCCTCCCCGCCCGGCTCCAGCTGGTCCAGGTGCTCCACGACGACGGCATGCTGTTCCTGCGCCTGCACCACGAGCGGCACGCCTCCCCCGGCCCGGACCCCACGCCGTGAGCGCGGCCGAGGAGCACCGCACCGCCTACGAGGTCCTGGGCGTGCCCCGCGACGCGACCGCCGAGGAGGTCCGGCGGGCCTACCGCCGCGCGGCCCGGGCCGCGCACCCCGACGTGGGCGGCGACCCCGCCGCCTTCCGGGCCGTGACGCGGGCGTGGGACCTGCTCGGCGACGCCGAGGCCCGGCGCCGGTACGACCTCTCGCTGCCCGGCCCGGACGTCGGTCCCCGCGGCCCCCGCGCGGCGGCCGGATCAGGGCGGGCGAGACCGTCGGGACGGTCCGGACCCGGCGGACGTGCCGACCGCCCCGTGCGCTACGAACCCCCGCCCGGCGAGGCGGAGGCGGACCCGACCGTGCTGGACCTGCCGCGATCGAGCCAACGCGTCCACGGGGCGCCGCGGCCGCGCGGGATCCTGCCGGACGAGCACCGGGTGCTGCGGCAGGCCCGCACCCTCGACGTGCTGCTGCGCCACGTGGCGGACGCGCTGCCGGCCGCCCGGGTCCTGACCGGGCTGCGGCTGGGCGGGCGCTGGGGACGGCACCTCGACGTGGACCACGCGGTGCTGTGCGGCCATCGCCTGGCGCTGATCGGCTCCGTCATGGTCCCGGAAGGGACCTACACCTGGGACGGGGCGGACCTGCGTTCCCGGGGCCGTCCCGTGGCCCCGCCGCTGCTCGGCCCCGCGATGATGGCGTGGCAGCAGGCCCTGCCCCAGGTCACCGTCGGCGGATTCGTGCACGTGATGACGGACCGCGACGCGCGGCACGCCCCCGTGATCCGCCACACGCGCGGCGCCGACGCGCCGGAGGCGCAGGCCGACCTGCTCACCGCCCCGCCCGCGCCCGGGATCGCGTTCGCGCGCGAGGTCGCGCTCTTCCTGGGCACCGGCACGGACCCGGATCTCGTGGACCGGCGCGCGCTCGGCGCGCTGGTCGGCCGGCTCCACTGAGGCACGTCCCCGCCCGGCGACGCCGCACTAGGTGTAGGAGGGCATGACGTTGTTGACTCGGGTCGGTGCCAGTGAGGCCGGAGGGGCGTCTCCGCAGGAGGTATGAGGCCGATGGTAGTTGTAGTGGTTCACCCACACGGCCAGCG
>NZ_JALJRI010000008.1:0-2185 GCF_024519795.1 Micrococcus sp. Mcc89
GGGAGGCGGGGTGAAGAACACAGAATCCGCGGATTCATGCCGAGAATGGCAGGTCCAGGGCGGGTGGTGCTCACCGGGTGCGCGGCCGGCAGTGATGCGGGTCGGGATTCCTGAAGAAGATGATCTGGTTTGACAGCCGGCAATCATGTGGTAAGGTTTTCAAGGCCTTCCACGTGGATGGTCCGGTGAGTGTCTGACACCGCGGAAGCGGAGTTGACATGGTCGGATCACGTGGTAAGGTTTTCTAGCCCGGCCACGTGAACGGACGGTGAATGCTTCGGACACGGAGTTGACACGGTCGAAACGGATGGTCTAGGATGGAGAAGTTGCTCCAGAGCGAAACGGCCCGCGGAGCGGGTCGCTGAAGCTGGAAGCGCCTGTTGTTTGAGAACTCAATAGTGTGCCAAGTTTGTTGATGCCAATTGTTTTAACACATATTGGTTGATCATCGCCTGCCACCCCCGTGGTGTGGTGATGGTTTGCTAGGTATTGAATGGATGTCGTGGTGGTTATTTCCGGCTGCCACGGTGTTGTTCTGTAATTTTTTTACGGAGAGTTTGATCCTGGCTCAGGATGAACGCTGGCGGCGTGCTTAACACATGCAAGTCGAACGATGAAGCCCAGCTTGCTGGGTGGATTAGTGGCGAACGGGTGAGTAACACGTGAGTAACCTGCCCTTAACTCTGGGATAAGCCTGGGAAACTGGGTCTAATACCGGATAGGAGCGTCCACCGCATGGTGGGTGTTGGAAAGATTTATCGGTTTTGGATGGACTCGCGGCCTATCAGCTTGTTGGTGAGGTAATGGCTCACCAAGGCGACGACGGGTAGCCGGCCTGAGAGGGTGACCGGCCACACTGGGACTGAGACACGGCCCAGACTCCTACGGGAGGCAGCAGTGGGGAATATTGCACAATGGGCGCAAGCCTGATGCAGCGACGCCGCGTGAGGGATGACGGCCTTCGGGTTGTAAACCTCTTTCAGTAGGGAAGAAGCGAAAGTGACGGTACCTGCAGAAGAAGCACCGGCTAACTACGTGCCAGCAGCCGCGGTAATACGTAGGGTGCGAGCGTTATCCGGAATTATTGGGCGTAAAGAGCTCGTAGGCGGTTTGTCGCGTCTGTCGTGAAAGTCCGGGGCTTAACCCCGGATCTGCGGTGGGTACGGGCAGACTAGAGTGCAGTAGGGGAGACTGGAATTCCTGGTGTAGCGGTGGAATGCGCAGATATCAGGAGGAACACCGATGGCGAAGGCAGGTCTCTGGGCTGTAACTGACGCTGAGGAGCGAAAGCATGGGGAGCGAACAGGATTAGATACCCTGGTAGTCCATGCCGTAAACGTTGGGCACTAGGTGTGGGGACCATTCCACGGTTTCCGCGCCGCAGCTAACGCATTAAGTGCCCCGCCTGGGGAGTACGGCCGCAAGGCTAAAACTCAAAGGAATTGACGGGGGCCCGCACAAGCGGCGGAGCATGCGGATTAATTCGATGCAACGCGAAGAACCTTACCAAGGCTTGACATGTTCTCGATCGCCGTAGAGATACGGTTTCCCCTTTGGGGCGGGTTCACAGGTGGTGCATGGTTGTCGTCAGCTCGTGTCGTGAGATGTTGGGTTAAGTCCCGCAACGAGCGCAACCCTCGTTCCATGTTGCCAGCACGTCGTGGTGGGGACTCATGGGAGACTGCCGGGGTCAACTCGGAGGAAGGTGAGGACGACGTCAAATCATCATGCCCCTTATGTCTTGGGCTTCACGCATGCTACAATGGCCGGTACAATGGGTTGCGATACTGTGAGGTGGAGCTAATCCCAAAAAGCCGGTCTCAGTTCGGATTGGGGTCTGCAACTCGACCCCATGAAGTCGGAGTCGCTAGTAATCGCAGATCAGCAACGCTGCGGTGAATACGTTCCCGGGCCTTGTACACACCGCCCGTCAAGTCACGAAAGTTGGTAACACCCGAAGCCGGTGGCCTAACCCTTGTGGGGGGAGCCGTCGAAGGTGGGACCAGCGATTGGGACTAAGTCGTAACAAGGTAGCCGTACCGGAAGGTGCGGCTGGATCACCTCCTTTCTAAGGAGCATTAGTGCCCGTTGCATCACCGCGTGTGTGATGGCGGGTTGCTCATGGGTGGAACATCAATGAATGGTGCCAGTGGTGGTGCCGGCAGTGCTCGAGTACGTCATGCCT
>NZ_JALJRI010000100.1:0-11296 GCF_024519795.1 Micrococcus sp. Mcc89
CCGCTCGTCTCATCTCAGCCCGGCACCCATGTCAAGAACCTCATGCCCCACAACAGCTAGCGGGAAGACGGCCAGGTCGGCAATGGTGCCGTCCGCAACCAGTGCGCCAAGTAGCCGCAGCCGATCTTTGATGAACGCGACCGCCGCATCCCAGTGGAACGCCGCCCCATCGTGCTCCCCGGGAACCTTGCGCAGATCGATTTCGTACTCGTCTGTACCGAGAAGGGCGTAGGTCGGGAAACGACCTACCGCTACGAGGGCCTCATTGACAGCAGATTGCGCGAGCTGCACGGGCGCACCGTGGATGGTGCCGACCAGGCGAAGGACGGTCGCACTTTCCCTTTGAGCCAGCGCTGTCAGCTGTTTGATCCGGTGCTCGTGCTGCCGTTTGAGCTCCCGGAGCCGATCCGCGCTGTACACCTCCCAGAGGCTCTTGCTGTCGATGACGTGATGCTGGTCGTAGCAAATCAACATCAGATTGGCTGCCTCGTTGCGATCCGTCGCAGGCAGCGGATCAGAGCCACGTGGTGAACCTTTTGCCGTGTCCCAGCCGACCACGTGCGCAAGCTGGCCGATGAAGACTGGCTGTCCGGTGGTTTCGTCAGCGAGAAGCCAACGGTTGCAGAATGTGCAGCGGCCTCCTGCGGCAACCCACACTCGACGCGCTACAGCCTCGGCGATAGAGCGTGTTGCCCCGTCTGGGCCGATCGCTCGGTTGGGTGAGGGATTCTGTCCGGACTCTGTCAACATGCCGCCTTCTGAATCTTGACACCGGAGCTGGGCCGGCCGAGCGGGAATCGCTCTCGAAGCGAACGCTACTGAAGCGCCCTAGGTTTTGTTCCGAGGTCAGGACGCAACGGGCGCTGAATTCTGATCGTGAGTGTAAGCCGCCTCAACCTCCGCTGGGGGGCGATAGCCAAGGGCCTCGTGGATGCGGGTGGTGTGCCACCAGTGCACCCACCCCATGGTGGCCAGCTCCACCGCCTCGACGGACTCGGGACTGATGCACGTGTAGGTGGCAGTCTCTCTTACGCTGCGTGCGCGGTCGCGGGTCGAGGCAAGGCGGCAGAGGTTACACAGCCGGGCTGGCCCTCGGCGAATCAATTAACGTCCTCGGTCAGTACACCTAGACGGGGAGTGGTTCCCAGTGGGGTCGGCTGATCGGGGCCAGCATCTACCCGGTGCCCTTCACCTCTCAAGCGGCCTGAAATCCTCTCCCATTGCTTGCCGCCCCATCGGCCCCATGCGTACCAACGACGACTGAGGACGAATAACGGACGCGGACCTTTGCGGTCCGCGGCTACTGCTTCCCGCGTTTACGGTCAAGATCCCCGCTTAGCGGCTGGGCCCTTTCGATACGACGCGTCAGCGCGATGGGCGCGTCGGGCCGGGCCGGTTACACGCGGGCGGCGTAGAGCTCCATCAGGCGCGTTTGCCGCTCCTTCTCCGTGGCTCCGGAAGGCAGATTCAGGATGCTATCCATAACGCGATCCAGTGCCGCGTGCGCCTTCACCAGGGCCGGGTCCATGGCTAGCGGGTTGTAGTGCTGAGCCAACGACCGCTCTGGGTGCAGCGCGCGCGCCTCCAACACGCCGGCGCCGGCTTGAATGAGCTTGCCTCGCTCCGACTCGGACAACTCAGGTAGGGGCAGTGTGTTCCACACCAGCGTGTTCGAGAACCGCAGGTCTGACTTGATCTGCCCACCGACCATGCGCTGCCATGCGATGAACGCCGATGATGAGATCACCGCGAACGCGAAACCATCTTCGTCAGGTGCGATGAAGTTCGCGTTGGACGAGATCACCTGATCCGTGAATCGCGCAGCCGGGTAGTACCGGCGAGTCTCGGAGACATGGATTGGGATGCAGAGATAGTCCCCCTGGGGGCGCTTCTTGTTCGGGCGGAAGAGGTGCGGCGACTCCCGCAGCTTGTAAGCGTCCCCGGAGACTGGGGCGGCCTCGCGATACGCCTTGCACTCCTCGACGCGCCGGCGCAGCACAGCAGAGCGGGCAAGATCAGCCGGATCCAGGTCTTCGAGCCAGAGGCACCATCGGGGAAGCCCACGGATCAGCTCCCGTGCCCCCACGTAGCGGCGCAGGTACTTCACCGCCACCGGGTCGGAGGCCACCTCCGGGTGCTCAGCCAGCTCCACGATCAAGTGCCCGCCGTCGGCGGGCTTGGACCCATAGACCACCGGCGGTAGCTGGGCCAACGGCTTGTTGCGTTTGGCCACGAGGACCCATGGCCCTTCTACGAGGTATGGGCTAATCGCGCTCACCGGTTCCTCCAGCGGATGCCCTTGGGACCGTTCATAGGAGAACAGCCGCGCCCCCTTCAAGGGGATGCCCTTGGAGAAGCCGATGATGACGCAGTGCACCGATGCCGAGCCCGGAGCCTCCGAGGTCCACGCGAACGTGCGGTGCGCGAACGGGATCGTCCATCCTTCACGGTGCAACGGCCCGAACAGGGCCGGCACCGGCTGGCCCTGAGCGATGGAGTTCGTGGTGACGAACGCGAACCGGCCCACCGGCTGGTCGGCGAAGTAGTGCATGGCCTGGGCATGCCAGCCGGTCACGTAGTCCAGGTACCCGTCGTAGTCAGCACCCCAAACGGCCTTCATGTCCGCGGTCTGCTCGGCGGTCTTGGTGTACTGGCCGATGAACGGCGGGTTGCCCATCACGTACACGTGCTCGGATGCAGGCACGACCTCGTTCCAGTCCAGGCGCAATGCATTGCCGACCACGATGTGCGCTGACTCGGTCAACGGCAACTGCTCCGGGGACACGCCGATCTTCAGCGACATGTCCTGGTTCGCCTGGTGGTTCACCAGGAACATCGCCGTACGGGCGATGGTCGCCGGCCACTCCTCCAGCTCGATCCCGCTGAAGTGCGACATCCGCACCCGCACTCTCTCGTCCTCGTCTATCACCAGCGAGGTCTGCACCTGCTTGCCCGAGAGCTCCTGCAGACGCACCAGGATCTGCAGCTCCAGGGCGCGCAGCTCTCGGTAGGCCACGATCAGGAAGTTGCCGCACCCGCACGCCGGGTCCAGGAACCGCATCTGCCCCAGACGCTCGTGCAGCTTGCGCAGCCCTGGCCGGGAGTGAATGTTTGCCACGAACTCGGCACGCAACTCGTCCAGGAACAACGGGCCGATGAGCTTGAGGATGTTCTCCTCGGTCGTGTAGTGCTCCCCCAGGTCCCGGCGGGCTTCCTTGGACTTCACCGCCTGGAACAGGGACCCGAAGATCGCCGGGGAGATCCCGCCCCAGTTGAAATGGCAGGCCTCGATCAGCTTCTGACGCATCGAGGCGGTGAAGTACGGGATCGACACCGCCTCCCCGAACACGGACCCGTTCACATATGGGAAGCGCAACATCAGCTCGTCGGTGCCGGCCATGCGCTTGTTCACCGGCCGGTTGAGCACCTGGAACAGGGCGGTCAGCTGCGCGCCAAGGTCGGATCCGTCCTCGGCGGTACGGGTCTGGATGAACTCCAGGAACAGGTCCCGCTCCCACAATCCCGAGTCGTCGGCGAACAGGGCGAACAGGGTCCTCACCAGGAACACGGACGCCTCGTGCTCGTCGTAGCCGGAGCCCTCCAGCTCCACGTAGAGGTCGGCCATCAGCTGCGCGGCCTTCACGGAGGCCGCGGCCTGCTCGGCCGAACCGAAGACGCGCTTCTGGTAGCCGGCGATGAACCCGAACCGCTCGGCCTCCACCGGCAGCTGCTCCAACGGGAACTCGCTCACGGCATCCGCATCCCCGACCGGAGCCTCCAGGTCCCGCAGTCGGAACGTCTCGAAGTCGCAGGTGATCACGTACCTCGGCTGCTCGGCCTCGGGCACGTTCGCCAGGTACGTCAGCGCCTGATCTTCAGCCGCGACCAGGTCCTTGCCCAGCGACTTCTGCTCCGCGATGAGCATGCCGGGCCAGAACACGTCGATGAACCCGGCCCCGCCGTCGGCCTTCTTCGCCCGGCTCTCGTACTGGGCCACCTTGCGGCGGCGGATTCCGTAGACCGCGAACAGCTCCGTCCAGAAGGACTGGGATTCGCCCCGCTCGTAGGACTCCCCGGCCCACTCGTGCACGAACGCGGCCGCGTTCGCTCGGATCTGATCCCAGGACAAGGGCTTGGTCTGCATGTGAAGAGCCTTCCAACGGTGACCACCCCATCATGCCGGGCCCACCCCGTACGCGCGCTGATGACAGAGGCGGGCACGCACAGTTTCCGTCACTGGGCGGGCACGAACCCCGCCGCCCACCTGTCAGGCGCAGCCGACACCCTTGTCCTCCCCCACGGGTCACGACAACCAGGATGAGATGGACGGGGGCCCGTCGTGCGTTAGAAAATTTTTTGCAAACAGGAAGTTTGCACCAGCAGAGCGTTGGGATCGACCCGCGCGGCGCCAGACACCCATGGAAGCTCTTGTCTCGGATGCCGACACCATGATAAAATTGACTTGAGCAACTAGCCGGCACCGACTCTCGGAGAGGAGATACACGATGGCTTTCGAGGTCTTCGACAAGCGCAGTGCACCCATGAAGGGGACGCCTAGCGTGACAATCCAGAAGCGAGGCATCCTGTCGATCAACGGTCCAGCGCATAAGATGATCGACGGCGCTCTCGTCGTGGAGCTGCTGTTCGACAAATCTCGCAAGGTCATGGCTTTGCGGCCCGCGGACCCCTCGCCGCGTTCGTACGCACTGCGCGAGCCTTCCAAGACGGGGCAGACCCTGCTGTCGGCTACTGCTTTCATGGACGCCTATGACATCGACACGACAGTCAGCCGGCGGTACGAACCGTTCGAAGAGGACGGGATGCTCTGCATCAACCTGGCCGGACCGTCGATCGAGGTTCACGGCAATCGCTCCCGAGCCTCCAAGGAGGACGCGGGTGCATAAAAAGCTTCGACCCCAACCCATTGGCGTGGGTTGGGGTCGATTTCAGGGCCTAACGGCGCTGATGGTGATGGGCTATCACGGTCAGCATCGTAGCCGAGGCTGGAGCAACCGGCTCCACCCGATAGGCCCTCCAACACAAAAGGAGGAGCCTTATGGCTTCGATCACCCGTCACTACCAGATCCATCTCACCGGGCCAGCACCCTTCGCCGACCTGGACGTCCACACGGACACCCCCCAGTTCCTTGACCCGTACGCGATCCGGCTTCTGGGGGCTCCTACGCCCCACGCCGCCACGGCGATCAACTGCCTGAACACGTTCCTGGACGAGCTGGTGCTCACCGCCGTCTCCTCGGACCCGGCAACCCAGACACGGGGGGCGGCGCTGCCCGTGTTCCCCGAACCGCGGCAGACCCGCCTCGGACTCTCGGTGCGGGGCATCAATGGGCATGGCGGGGCAGAGGTGATCCGCCGGCGGATCTGGAAGGCGATGTCCACCGACCTGCAGCCCCTGCTGCACGTGGGAGTGCTCCGCCACCTGGAGGAGCTGGGCTTCTACATCAAGGATGTCGGGGACGACGTGACCTCTGACATCACCACCCGCATCATCTTCCAGGCGTTGGTGGACTTCACGCAGGAGATGCTCACGTTGTACCCGGAGTTCACCACGAACGGACACAAGACGGTCAAGGTGCCCTGCCGTATGTGGAACGACGTCACCCGCCGGTGGGAGGAGAACTTGGTAACCCTTCCGGAAGCCAACGGCGAACCTCTGGTGCTGGTCCCGGCCCGCTGGGTGACTCGGCACCCGCTGATGCGCTACGGCCGCTTCTTCGAAGTGACCATGCTGGGCTACATCCAGGATCTGCACACTCAGTACACCCCTGAGGGCAAGGCCCTCAAGACGCCCAAGGACCTGTTCGTCCCCCAGGGGCTGGCCTCACGGGACAAGCTCGAGACGCTGCGCAAGACACTCGAAGCGTACGAATCTGGCCGTGACCTGCTCGCAGAGCACCGCCGCTTCGTGACCGCCAAGGGCGTCCCTCCGCAGGTGGACCTGCTGGCCTGAGCGGCCCACATCGAACAAGGCCCGAGGAGATGATGGAATCCATCTCCTCGGGCCTTGTCGCTCCCCTCCGCCTTCCACGTGCGAGCTCTACAGCCGCCAAGTCTGGGCTCGGGCAGCCCCGACAAATCTCCAGGCACCGCACCGCTCCAAGCTCGGAGGATCTCGACCACGGTGAGAGCCGGGCTGCGAGTGGCCGATGCCTGCACCTGCAAGGAACGCATCACCTCAGCGGGGTCCAGGTCGAACTGATTCACGAAGAACTCGTCCGGATGCTGGACTTCCAAGATGAACCGCCCTAGGGCGTGTCTGATAATGCTTCGAGGGTTTGGCTAAGACCCTGGATCCATTCTCAAACACGCCCTAGATCGGTTCGCATGCCCGCTTACCCCACGCCCGATAGCGTGGAGATCACCATGAGTGAGCCCACCACGACCGAAGAACCAGAACGCACCGCACGCCAGTCCTGGCCCTACGCGGCGTCCGCATTGTCTTATCTGGTGGTTCCCTTCGCCATCGGGACCGTGGCCGAGCCGGCCACCGCCACTGTCCTGCTGATCATCTGGCTCTTCTTGGCCGCGCTCAGCCTGGGCTTCCTGGACGGCCGGGTGTTCCGCCGCACCTGGGCCTTCCCGGTGATCACCGGAGCGTTGTGCTGGCTCGCCTTGCTGCTCTATTCCAATCCCGGGACCTGGGTCTACGCCGTTGGCGTCGTGCTGATCTGCCGGCTGGGCGGCATGATCGGCGGGGCTCGGACGGAACGGGGCTGAGCAGTGGAGGTGTGGACGCTCCACCATCCCGATCTCGGCGTCATCGAGCTCGAGCAGGGGTTCGATGCCGAGTTCCTCGCACGCGACCCGGAGTGGCCGCTGGAGGACTCCTGGGCAGGTGGCGACGACGGGACGCCCGCCGGCGACCGCGAACGCTCACGCGTCGGCGAGCATGCGGGCCCCGACGCCTCCTTCCGGAAGCGGTTCACGCGATGGCGCCAGAATCCCCCGCAGCGCCTCCAGGTGAGAGTTGACGGTCAGGTGCGTGGCCGGTTCAAGGCCACCACGAACGGGGTGCTGCCGCTGAAGGGAGCGCCGGCCGCACTCAAACTCGCGGACGTCACGGGCTCCGTGGCCCGGGAGAAGCCGCACCTGCGGATCCAGGCGTCCTTGTTCGGGGAGCTGCTGCAGGTCGAGTTCCGGGAAGCGGGTGCTGTCGCGGAGTTCGACCCCCCGGCCGGCTCCCGCGGGGAGAGGCGACATCAGGCCATGGAGTCCAGCTCCGTCAAGCGGGTGGCCTACCCGCTGCTTGGCGGCCTCGGGAAAGCCGGCTGGGCGATCCTCCTACTGGTGGTGATACC
This sequence comes from Micrococcus sp. Mcc89, assembly GCF_024519795.1. Taxonomy (NCBI): domain Bacteria; kingdom Bacillati; phylum Actinomycetota; class Actinomycetes; order Micrococcales; family Micrococcaceae; genus Micrococcus; species Micrococcus sp. Mcc89. The sequence continues at coordinate 7,320 of NZ_JALJRI010000100.1, forward strand.
GCTGCTCGGTCGGCTCTTGCCCGACTGGGACGTCGAGCTGCCGGCCTTCCGTCCGCCGCGGATCCACCTGCCCGTACCGGTCTGGCCGCGGATCGAGTTGCCAGTGCCGGTGTACCCCCAGATCCACCTGCCGGTCCTTCATGTGGACCTGCCTGCCCTGCCCGCCTGGCTGATCACGGTGCTGGAGTACGACCAGATCTGGAAGCCCATCCTGTTCGGGCTCGGCGTCGGCCTGGTCTCCCTACGCAACCACCGCAGGTCCGAGGCGGAGAAAGCCCGCTGGGCGCAGACCCTGGCCAACACAAAGATGAAAACGGAAGAGAAGTCCGCCCAAAGTTCCTCCCCTCAGAGCACCAGACCCGCACGCCCCTAGGGCCTCGGCCAACTCGTAGCGGTACGAGATCCAGAGCGAGGCCGCCCTACTGATGGGTTGACCCTCGACGGGCAATCGAGGTGTAGAGGGTCTGCCGGCTCACCCCGAACGTGCGCGCCACCTCGGCCTTCGGGATCCCCATCTCGATCATCACGCGCGCCTGCTCCACGTCGGTGTCCGAGAGCTTCGGGGCCTGGACGTACTTGCCGCGGGCCTTGGCCAGGGCGATGCCCTCAGCCTGGCGCTCCTTGATCCTTCGGCGCTCGAACTCCGCGAACGCCGCCAGGATGCCCAGCATCAGCCCGTCCACCGGGGAGGTGCCGGACTTGTCCACGGTGATCCGCTCGGACACGAACTGCACCGCGCACCCCTTGTCGGTGAGCTCGTCCACGATCGCGTACAGGTCCCGGGTGTCCCGGCCGAGCCGGTCCATCGAGGCGACCTTCACCAGGTCCCCCTCACGGACGTACGCCATCAGCTCCGCCAACCCGGTGCGCTTGGCGCGGGAGCTGCCGGAGATCTTGTCCTGGAAGATGCGGTCACACTCCCCCACCGCCTCCAGCTGGCGGTCCAGGTTCTGCTCCGCCGAGCTCACCCGCACGTACCCCACGGTCTGTCCAACCACGTTTAAGACCCTCCGTCAGTTATGTCCAACGCCCCGGTTTGGGACCGTCTCTGACGTGATGCTCTCGTGGGCGGGCGGAGTGTGTAAAGGGGTATACCCGGCTTGACGCCGGGATGGGGCAATGAACACCCCGCTGGATCGTGAGGCATCCCTCTGTCGAAGCGCTGACGTTTACTTTACTAACCTGTTAGTATAGTTTCGTTGATGCGACTACAGGCAGAGGACAGGGGTACAACAGTGAACGACGTTGGATCATCGCCGCGGCGGTGGTGGCTGCTCATGACCGTGGGGGCCGGCCTGCTACTCATCACCCTCGACAATTCGATCCTCTACACCGCCTTGCCTACGTTGACCGCAGACCTCGGCGCGTCCGGATCCTCGACACTGTGGATCATCAACGCCTACCCCCTGGTCATGGCTGGCCTCCTCTTGGGAGCAGGCACACTGGGCGATCGCATCGGCCACCGCCGAATGTTCGTCGTCGGCCTGTGGATCTTCGGTGCCGCATCACTGGCAGCGGCATTCTCGCCCAGCCCTGCCTTCCTGATTGGCGCCAGGGCACTCCTCGCTGTGGGGGCCGCAGCGATGATGCCCGCCACGCTTGCTCTGATCCGCCTCGCGTTCGACGATCCTCGTGAGCGCAACATCGCCATCGCCATCTGGGGGAGCCTGTCGATCGCGGGGGCAGCGCTCGGACCCATTCTCGGCGGCGCCCTTCTCGAACGGTTTTGGTGGGGATCTGTTTTCCTCATCAACGTCCCCGTTGTTGTCATCGCACTTGTGGCGACCGCAGTCATCGCGCCGCACAACGATCCCGATCCGTCGAAGAAGTGGGATCTCGTCTCATCCCTCTATGCGATGGTCGGGCTGGTGGGCACCGTGCTCGTCATCAAGGAACTGGCCCATATTCCACAGAACTGGGTTCTGATCGCAGGGGCGCTGGCGTCAGCAGTCATCGGGTTCGTCCTCTTCGTGCGACGCCAGGGCCGATTGGAAGAACCACTCATCGAGTTCTCCATCTTCCGCAACCGCGCCTTCGCTGGCGGCTCTCTGGCAGCCTTCTTCGCGATGTTCACCATCGCTGGCGCCCAGCTCGCGACCACACAGCGCTTCCAGCTCGTCGAGGGCTTCACCCCCCTGCAAGCAGGCCTGCTAGTCGCAGCCATCGCGCTTGGCGCCCTGCCCTCAGGTGTCCTAGGGGCCGCGATCCTGCACATCGTGGGCCTGCGGATCATTATCTCCGGCAGCCTCGCCATCGCCGCCCTAGGACTAGCTCTCGCCGTGCTGGCCTCTGCGAACGGATCACTACCCCTGCTGGTCGTCAGCTTCATCGTGACCGGCTTCGGCCTGGGCGGCACCTTCGCCGTCGCTTCCGCCGCCATTATGGGCAACGCGCCTCCGCGAAAGGCCGGCATGGCGGCCTCGATCGAAGAAGTCTCCTACGAGATGGGCTCCCTCTCGGCTGTAGCACTCCTCGGAAGCCTCCTGACCTTCGTCTACGCCACAGTCGTCCGACTCCCGGATGGCACTCCCGCCGCAGCGGGGGAGAGCATTGCCGATGCCCTCGGGATCGCCGACGGAGATCTCGACGTGATCGCAGCCGCCACCTCCGCCTACGACACGGCCTATTTGGTCACGATGATCGTCCTCGCTGTCATGCTGGCTAGTGGAGCCGCTCTGACCAATCGACTGCTCCGCGCTTACGGGCGCGGCAGCGAGGCGATGGAGTACGCCGAAAACCACTGAACCAATCGGAGGGGCGCATGATGGTGCGTGAGAGCAAGAAGACCATGATCCTCGACGCCGCGATCCAAGTGATCGAGGAAGACGGGATCACAGCAGTCACGTTTGACTCTGTCGCGGCCGCTGCGGGAATCACCAGGGCCGGGATCATCTACCACTTCCCGTCACGAGACGACTTGATCGCTGCGATCCACCAGAGACTCGCTGATCGCTGGGAGCGGCAGCTAGAGATCGCCTGTGGAAAGCCGACCGCTGAGGCAACGTCGATGGAGCGCCTGACCGCCTACATACTCACTTGTTCGACAGCCGCCTCCCGCGCCGAGTTCCAGATGATTCTCGACAGCCAGCACACCCAGCACAAGGCGATCTGGGAAGACCTCATCGACCGATGGACCGGACGTAGCGAACGAGACGAAGCTGAGCGCGACCAGATGACCTCGCTCGCCCTGCTCGCCGGTGACGGGCTCTGGGTCAACGACCTGATCGGAAGCAGGCCCATCTCACAGGACCACCGGAGTGAAACCGCAAAGCAGATTATCGCGCTACTCCAGAATGACGTCCATGAATCCGAGGCCAAGCCCAACGGGTAAGCGAGCCAGCGCGCGGTTGGAGAAGGCCGGATCGACGAATCCGTCGAGCGCGATGATGGGCAACCCTGTCAAGCAAGATCGCACCCTGGCACCTCTGTCCGGCAGCACCCAACTAGCTCTGACACATGCGCCTAGTGGGTATACCCGACTGGACGGTTTCTCAGGCACACCCTAGGTGCGGGATCTGTCAGTCGTTTTCTTGGGCAGCCGTCGCGGCGACGATCTTCTTGGCAGCTTCCTCCAACGAAAGAGCGTCCCCCGTGGTTAGGCCAGACCGGGCACCGAGCAGAGGGCTCACCTCGCGAAGGGCGTCGAAGTCCGTCCCGTGCGCCAGCGGGATCACTCGGTCCGTGGCCAGCAATGCCGCCAGCTCCTTGCTCGCGATGCCCGTAGCCCTGTCCAGAGTGGTCAGCATTGACGGGGTCACCAACACAATCCCGACTCGAGAACTCCGAAGACCCTTATCGATTTCCGTGAGCAGCGACTTACCGAGGCCCACGTCGTACTCGCTAAACCACACCGTCGCGCCATAGGTCCGGAGCAGATCGTGCAGCTCTAGGGCAGTTGAGTCCCGGATAGTGGTGTAACCCTCCCCGGTGGCCACGACCATCTTCGAGACGGACGCGGTCACCGTGGGAGCCTTCGA
>NZ_JALJRI010000101.1:0-1137 GCF_024519795.1 Micrococcus sp. Mcc89
TGTGGTGCTGAATGCTGTGATCGCATGGTCCAAACGATTGTCAGACATGCCCTAGATGTTGCGGGGCACGAGATTGTTGACGGTTCGACCTGTACGTCGACCGGCCGCAGCTGTTCAGTCCCCGTGATGTTGGAATCGTGTCGGAGTCTGTGCCCGTGGCGTCGTGCCATCGCCTGTAATGCGGCGTATGAGGAGTTGGAGCGCGTCTGCTGAGGTGACGTCGTTCGGGGTGTAGATCTCAAGCCGGTGGTCCGGACTGTCCGGCTGGAGCCATACCTGGTAGGCGACGCTCGCGGTGCCGACAGTCGGGTGTTGTAGATGCATGTCGCCGGTGGTGCAGTCTGCGACCTCTCTGGTGGCCCACATCTGGGCGAACTGGTCACTGCGCATGGTGAGTTCGCCGATGAGGTTCGCGAGGCGTGCATCAGCAGGGAATCTGCCGGCTGTGAGCCGGAGGTAGGCGACGTGGACGCGGGCGAGCTCGTCCCAGTTGCGGTGCAGGTCGCGGGTCAGTGGATCCAGGAAGAACATGCGCGGGATCGACGGACGCTGGCCCGGGTCCTCGGGCGCATTGAAGTCCACGTGCTCGGCGAGCAATGCGTGACCGGTGCGGTTCCAGGCGAGCACGTCGCCGCGTCTGCCGAGCAGGATCGCGGGTGTGGTCTCGCCGAGCGAGTCGAGCAACGCGAGGACGCGGGGATGGGGCTGTTCGGCGGGTGGTTCGACGAGACCGGTCTGGTTGGTTTGGCGTGCGAGGTTGTGCAGGTGGACCTTCTCGACCTCGTCCAGGTCCAGCACCCGGGCCAAGGCGTCGAGAACCTGCGTTGAGGCCGTACCGGCTTGGTCCTGTTCCAACCGCGTGTAGTAGCCGGCGCTGACGCCGGCGAGGTGAGCCAACTCTTCGCGGCGCAGGCCTGGGACGCGCCGACTGTTGCCGTAGGTGCGTAGCCCGATGGCGTCCGGGGTGACCTGATCCCGACGGCTCTTCAAGAATGCTCCGAGGCTCTCCACACCCTTGAGCGTAGACACCGGCCGCGGCCGTCTGGGTGTACCTGCTGGGTGTACCCACACCAGGTGTCTGGCTAGCTGTTGTGGGTCATGAGGTTCTTGCCACGAGGCGCCGGCTGAGATGAGACG
>NZ_JALJRI010000102.1:0-367 GCF_024519795.1 Micrococcus sp. Mcc89
TCCGGGTGCCCGTCATACCAGGACGCGAAATCCGCGCCACCGAACGAGCCGGCCAGCTCGACGCCGGGCACGTCCAGGGCCGCGTCGCGCACAGCCCCGGTGGAGAACACGATCGCGTCGTAGTGCCGACGCAGATCCGCCAGGCTCAGGTCCGTGCCGTAGTCCACATTCCCCAGGAAACGGATGTCCCCGCGGTCCATGACCTTGTGCAGGGCGGTGACGATGCCCTTGATGCGCGGATGGTCCGGGGCCACCCCGTAGCGGATGAGGCCGAACGGGGCCGGGTACCGGTCGAACAGGTCGATGCTGACCCGGAAGTCCCGTTCCTCCTTGGTCAGGATGTCCGCCGTGTACACCCCGGCGGGTC
>NZ_JALJRI010000103.1:0-11861 GCF_024519795.1 Micrococcus sp. Mcc89
GCCCCGCCGGCCTCGTTGGCACCGGCCCGAGTCAACAACGTCATGACCTCTTACAACTACCGGGCCGGCTTCGCGGTCGTCGCGCTCGGGTATCTGCTGGCCCTGGGCGTGGTGCTGCTGCTGCGTCGCCACGTGGGCCGGCGGGGCGCGGCCTGACGCGCAGGGCCAGGACGAGGCCCACCCCGGAGGACCGCGCCTCAGCGACATCACCGCAGTGCAGCCCTGCGGTGATGTCGCAGCGCCGCGGTCGAACGGGCGTACGGCGGAGTGCGCGGGCGTGCGGGACGCACGGAAGCGCACACGACGACGCCCCCGGTCCGTGCGGACCGGGGGCGTCGGAAGCCGTGCGTCAGGCGAAGATCAGAGCTTCGTCACGTTGGCGGCCTGGAGGCCCTTGGGGCCGTCCTGGGTCTCGAACTCGACGCGGTCGTTCTCCTGGAGCTCCTTGAAGCCCCCGCCCTGGATGGCGGAGAAGTGCACGAACACGTCCGCGGAGTTGTCCTCGGGGGCGATGAAGCCGTAGCCCTTCTCAGCGTTGAACCACTTGACAGTACCGACAGCCATGATGGTGTCCTTTCGATGTGCCCCCGCGGTGCGGTGGCGGTGTTGGACCGCGGCCCGGAGGTGGGACGCGGGTGAAGCGGCGAGACTGAACCGCTTGCCCAACACTCATCGACGCCGGCGATGCCGGGCTGACGAGCAGTGAAGATGGCGGGATACAGCTTGATCAACTTCAGGCTCCATCATTGCACGGATCTCGCCGACCGGGAACCAGGGGCCCGATTGTTCACCTGGAGTTCGCTCAGAGCGCGCGCAGGCCGTGGAAGAGATTGCGGTGCAGGGCGGCCGGGGGAGCGGCGTCCGTGTGATCCGCCAAGGCCGTCACCTCCAGCAGCACCACCGTGTGGTCGCCCGCCGGGACCTCGGCGTGCACCCGCGTCTCGAGCCAGAGCGAGGAGCCCCCGATCAGCAGGGCGTCGTGCGGGCTGCGGTGCACGTCGAGACCGGCGAAGCGGTCGCCCTCGCGGGCGGCCAGCTGACGGCACAGCGGCGTCTGGTCCGCTGCGAGCAGGGAGACGCCGATCGACCCGGCCCGGCGCAGGCGCGGCCAGGTGCGGGAGCTGTTCTGCGCGGAGAAGGACACGAGGGCCGGCTCCCAGGAGATGCCCACGCCGAAGGAGGAGGAGACCATCACCTCGGGGACGTCGTCGGCGAGGCCCGCCAGCGCGACGACCCCGGTGGGGAATGCCGAGAGGCCGGAGCGGAGGTTGCCGAGGGACAGGTCGGTGTCCCACGCGGCGGTGTGGGGTTCGTGGGTCAGGGTCATGGCGCGCGTCCTCTTCCGATGACTGGCGCGGCTCCGCAGACGGCGGGAACGCGGATCGCCCGGATCCGCGGAGGCGCGGTACTTGCCCGTCGGGGTGTCCGAGGGGCCGAATCATCACCTGGAGCACCCCACTACTGCGTGAGAGGGTTGCCGTCCCGCCGGCCAGGGCCGTGAATGACGGGAACTCGTGATTCTGGGGATCAGCCTACGGAGGGGTCCGTGGGGTGGTCAAAGCGCGGCGGTCGCGCGGCGTCATCCGAGCTGCCCGATGTGATGCTTGACACACCGTGCATCGCCAGCCAGGATCAAGCCACTCGAGAGGGGGGCTCGAGACCGCAGCCCGCGGCCCCGCAATCGGTTCTCTGAGAGGGATCGGATCATGCGGATGGACATCGAGAAGAAGCGTGCGGCATTGTCGGCCGCCGTGGTCGTCGCGGCTCTCCTCGGTATCGCCATCTCGGGATGCTCCGCTTCCCCGGGCAGCGTCTCCTCCACCGCGAAGGCATCCACCGCTGCGGCGTCCTCCGTCACCGTGACGTCAGCGGCCCCCTCGGCAACCCGGTCGGCCTCCGCCACCGGTTCGTCCGCGTCGTCACCCGCCGGTGAAGAAGCACTCCCCGCCGCGCTGTTCGAGGAGGACGGGATGACGTTGGTCGAGTACACGCGCCGGCATCCGGATGCGGGCTATCTCGACCCGGAGAAGGAGTCCGTCCTGGAGGAGGCGGTCGGGACGGGCACACAGCAGATCACCGTGGACGCCCAACAGGGTGCGGTCCTTCGGGTCATCGTGCTGTGTCCTTCGGATGCCACCGGTGAGACGGAGATCCTGACCTCACGGGGTGGCGGGGGAACGAAGACCTGGATGGCCGGGTCGGAGGCGCTGTGCGGCGGCTGGTCGGCGGCGACTCCCCCCGTGGATGAGGCGGGGCCGATGACGTTCACCGCCACGGTGGACAACGACAAGCCGTTCTGGATGGTGCTGACCGCACCCTCCGCATGAGGCCGCCATCACGACGGCGGATGACGGCGCGGGGAGGACTGAGTCGCTCAGCGTCGGTCGCGGCCGCGCAGCGCGTCCAGCTGCCGGCGGTCACGCTTGGTGGGCCGGCCCGCGCCGCGCTCGCGGTACGGACCGCGAGCAGCTCACGCGGCACGGGCGGCGGGGAGTGGTCCACATACTGCTGCCGGGCCACGGGGGCACCCACCCGCTTGGCGATCAGCCCCGTGACCTCGAGGATCCGCTCGCGTCCGTCCTGGCGCACCCGCACCCGGTTCCCGACGACGACGGGCGTCGCCGCCTTCACGGGCTCGCCGTCGATGCGCACGTGGCCTGCGCGTACGGCCGCCGTGGCCGCCGACCGGGTCTTGTACAGCCGCACGGCCCACAGCCACGCGTCGATGCGGACGCCGCTCACGCCCGCCCCCTCACGCGAAGCGGGCGCGGATCGCGGCGCCGTGCGCGGGCAGGCGCTCGTCCTCGGCCAGCACGCCGATCCCGTCCGCGACCTCCTTGAGCCCGGTCTCCGTGTAGCGGATGCGCTGCTGCAGGCGCAGGAACGTCACCGTGTTCAGACCGGAGGAGTGCCGGGCCGTCCCCGAGGTGGGGAGCACGTGGTTGGACCCGGCCGAGTAGTCGCCCAGCGGCACGGGGGCGTGCGGGCCCACGAACACGGCGCCGGCGTTGCGGATGCGCCCCACGAGGGCCTCGGGGTCGCGCGTCTGGATCTCGAGGTGCTCGGTGGCGTAGCGGTCGGAGACCTCCACGGCCTGGTCCATGTCCCGCACCAGCAGCACGCCGGACTGGGGGCCGGTGAGGGCCTCGCGGATCTGATCCTCGTGGAACGCCCCGGGCACCTGCGCCTCGATCGCCGCCTGCACGTCTCGGAGCAGGTCCTCGGAATCGGTGATGAGCACGGAGGCGGCCAGCGGGTCGTGCTCGGACTGGCTGATCAGGTCCGCGGCCACCCAGTCGGCGCGGGCGGTGCCGTCCGCGATCACGGCGATCTCGCTCGGCCCGGCCTCGGCGTCCACGCCGATCACGCCCTGGAGCGCGCGCTTGGCGGCGGCCACGTACACGTTGCCGGGCCCCGTCACCAGGTCGACGGGCGCGCAGAGCCACCCGCCGTCGTCGTCCTGGACGCCGTGCGCCAGCATGGCCACGGCCTGGGCGCCGCCGGCCGCGTAGACCTCGTCCACGCCCAGCAGCGCACACGCGGCGAGCACGGTGGGGTGGGGCAGGCCGCCGTGGTCCCGCTGCGGGGGTGAGGTCACCGCGAGGCTCCCCACGCCGGCGGCCTGCGCGGGCACCACGTTCATCACCACCGAGGAGGGGTACACGGCGCGGCCGCCGGGCACGTACAGGCCCACGCGGCCCACGGGGATCCAGTGGTTCTCCACGACGGCGCCCTCGCCGAGCTCGACCGTGGAGTCCTGGGGGTGCTGGGCGTCGTGCACGAGCCGGGCCCGGCGGATCGACTCCTCCAGGGCGGCGCGCACCCGCGGGTCGAGCCCGGCCAGGGCGGCCTCGAGCGCCTCCGCGGGCACGCGCAGGGCCGGCGGGCGGACGCCGTCGAACCGCTCAGCCAGCTCCAGCAGGGTCTGCTCGCCGCCGTGGCGGACCTGCTCGATGATCGGGGCGACCACCGGCACCACGGAGGACACGTCCACGTTCGCCCGCGGGATGATGCGGGACAGGTCCGCGGTGGCGGTGTCGAGCGGGCGCAGGTCGGTGACGGAGAGCACGGATTCCTCCAGGGGGGCGGCGGGCCGGCGGGACGGGGCGCGACGACGGCCGGGCCCGGACCGCGCGGACGGTCAGGCTCCATTGTGCTCTTCTCCGGGGTGCGTCCGGGGGCGGGTGTCAGACTGTCGTCATGGTCTTCCCCGCGCTGCCCGCCCTCGCGACCCCGCCCCTGCTGACCGCCCTGGACCGCCTCCTGGCGGGCGAGACCGTGCCGTCCGGGGTGGAGGGGGACATCCAGGACGGGGCGGCCGCCACCACCCGGGCCTTCGGCGTGGAATGGGGGACGCTGCTGACCGTGCTGATGGCGTTCGCGATCGGCGCGGCGGTCGTGTACCTGGCCCTGCAGGTGGCACGCGTCGTGCTCGTGCGCCGCCCCGCGTTCCAGCACGGCGCCGCACGGCTGAGCCTGCCGGCCGCCGTCGCCGCCGGCCTGCTGGCCTCCCGGATCTGGCTCGGGGTCATGGCCGAGGAGCAGGCCTGGTACCGGCCGGCGTCGTTCCTGATGCTCATCGCCGTGGCCGCGGCGGGCGCGTGGGCCGCGTGGCGCCTGGTCGGTGTGATCGAGGCGGGGATCCTCGGCCGCTACCAGGAGACCGGCGTCGAGCACTGCCGCGAGCGACGCATCCGCACGCAGACCATCCTGATCCGGCGCATCCTCAACGCGGTGATCGTGGTGGTGGCCGTCGCCGTGGTCCTGCTGGGGGTGCCCGAGGTGCGCTCGCTCGGGGCCGGCCTGCTCGCCTCCGCCGGTGTGATCTCGGTGATCGCCGGCCTGGCCGTGCAGTCCACGCTGACCAACGTGTTCGCCGGCTTCCAGCTCGCCTTCACGGACGCGATCCGGGTGGGCGACGTGGTGGACATGGAGGGCGTGTTCGGCACCGTCGAGGAGATCACCCTGTCCAACGTGGTGCTCAAGCTCTGGGACGGCCGCCGCATGGTCTACCCGTCCTCGCACTTCACCACCCGGCCGTTCGAGAACTGGACGCGGGTGGGCGCCGAGGTCTCCGGCGTCGTGGAGCTGGACGTGGACTGGCGCGTGCCCATGGACGCGCTGCGCGCACGACTCACCCAGCTGCTCGAGTCCACGGACCTGTGGGACGGACGCGAGCACGCGCTGCAGGTGACCGATGCGACCGGCGGCGTCGTGCGCATCCGCGCCGTGGTCTCCGCCCGCAACTCCGGCGACCTCTGGGACCTGCGCTGCCTCGTGCGCGAGGACCTCGTGGCCTTCCTGCGCCACGAGCACCCCGAGGGCATCGTGGTGCAGCGCATGGTGGACCGGCACCCCGCCCACGACGACGCGGCGCCCGCCTCCGAGGGATCCGATGCAGGGGCTCGCGGTGGCGACCGGACGGGCGAGCCGGGCCCGAACGGCTCCGGGGTGGCGGCCCGCGAGCCGCGCCCGCGCACCGCGCCGCTGCCGCGCGTCGACGGCGCCGATCCGCGCCCGGACACCCTCACCACACCGCTGACCCGCGTGGGCGACCACTCCGGCCTGTACACCGGCTCGATGACGGCGGTGCAGCGCAACCGCGAACTCGCCGGCCCGGGCGAGGAGGCGTTCGCCGAGCGGCGCGCGCAGCAGGCCAAGCAGGCGGCGGCGGACGAGGCCGGGCGGCGCAGCGGCGCCGGCTCCCACACGGACGGCCTCCTCGACGACGCCGTCACGCGCCGCCGTCAGGACGACGAGGACTGAGGCCCGGCGGGAGCGCTCAGCGCTCGAGCGTCGGGTCCCCGGGATCGACGGGCGTGAGCCGACGCCGCTCGGCCATCGGCTCGGACGCGGGCAGGCCGTGGGTGGCCGGGTCCGTCTCGGCGACGTGGCTCACGGCCTCGGGCGTGTGGTCCCCGTACTGCCGGTACTCCTTCACGCACAGCACGGGCTGATCGATCTCCTGCAGCAGCTCGTCCGAGACCGATCCCATGACGAACCGGCCGAAGCCGCCGCGGCGGCGCACGCCGATGACCACGATGGACGGGTCCAGCTCCGCGGCCACGTCCTTCATCTCCTCCACCGTGGACCGGCCGCGTGCGTACTGGCGGAACTCGGCCGTCACGCCGGAGGCGTCCAACCGGGCCTGCACGCCGCGCTGCTGCTCCTCCGTGACGAGGGACTTGGTGCGGTGCTCGCCGCCGGGGCCCGCATTGACCACCACCACGCGCTCGCCGGTGGAGCGGGCGATGTCCAGGGCGGTGTCCAGAGCGGCGTCCGCGGCCTTCGAGGGGGCGTAGCCGACGAGGATGGTCATGGGGTGCCTCCGCGGGGTCGAGGGACGGGTCTGAGGTCAGCGTAGTGCGGGCCGGGCCCGCGGCGGAGGGGCTCAGTCCTCGCGCAGGTGGCGCAGGTGCGCGGCCACCGTCTGGACGGCCACGCGGGCCACGGTGCCGGTGAGGCCGGGGTAGATGCGCGGGGCCAGGTCCTCGGGCGTGATCGTCGCCGCCTCGGTCTCGGGCAGCGCGCCCAGGGCGGCGCGGATCTGCTCCAGGCGGCCCTCGCGGTGGTGCCGGTAGTCGCGGGCGACGACGTCCAGCGGCTCCGGCACGGGCCCGTGTGCGGGCAGCACCGTGAGCGGACCCGCCGCCTCGAGGCGGCGCAGGCTGGCCAGGTAGTCGGTGAGGGTGCCGTCCGGGTGGTCGAGCATGGTGGTGCCCGAGCCGAGGATGGTGTCGCCCGTGATGACCGCGCCGTGCGCGCCCGCGTCCGGGACGGCGAACGAGTAGGAGTCCGAGGTGTGGCCCGGGGTGTGCCACGCCAGCACCGGGGTGCCGGCGACGTCGATCCGCTCGTCCGGCGTCAGGACGGCGGCCCCGCCACGGCACCAGTCCGGGTCCGCGGCGCGCACGGGGGCGCCCGTGGCCGCGTGGAACGCGTCCACCCCGCCGGTGTGGTCGGCGTGCCGGTGCGTCACCAGGATGAGCGCGATCCGGCGCCCCTCGGCCGCCGCGCGGACGCGCTCGAGGTGGGCGGCGACGTCGTCCTCCGGGCCCGGGTCCACCACGACGGCCGCATCCGAGTCCGGTGCGGCGACCACGTACGTGTTGGTGCCCGCGAGGGTCATCGGGGAGGGGTTCTGGGCGGTCACGCAGCGCACCAGCGGGGCGGGCGTGAGGCCGGGCGTTCCGGAGGTCGTGGTCATACGCTCGAGTGTATGGAGGATCAGCAGACCGGCCAGGCCGCGGACCGCGGCACCATCGACACGCGCGAGGGACTCACGGGCAACTACGTGCAGTCCGGGGCGGAGTTCACGCGGGACACGAACTACATCGCGGACCGGATCGTGGCGGACCCGGAGGCCGTGCGGGCCCTGCCCGTGGCCGAGCCGTCCACGGTCGGTCGCGTGGGCGGCGGGCTCACCGAGGGGGCCGAGGCGTGGCCCGTCGAGGCGGGCCGCTACCGGCTCGTGGCGGCGCGGGCGTGCCCGTGGGCGAACCGGACGATCATCGTGCGTCGCCTGCTCGGCCTGGAGGACGCGATCTCGCTGGGCACCCCGGGGCCGACCCACGACGAGCGCTCCTGGACCTTCGACCTCGACGAGGGCGGGAAGGACCCCGTGCTCGGCACCGAGCGGATCCAGGAGAACTACTTCACGCGGTTCCCCGACTACCCGCGGGGCATCACGGTGCCGGCGATCGTGGACGTGCCGACGGGCGGCGTCGTGACCAACGACTACCCGCAGATCACCCTCGACCTCTCGACGGAGTGGACCGCGTTCCACCGCGACGGCGCCCCGCAGCTGGTCCCCGACGCCGGGCCGGAGCGGGACGAGATGTTCGAGGTGATCGAGCGCGTGTTCACCGAGGTGAACAACGGCGTGTACCGGTGCGGCTTCGCGGGGTCCCAGGAGGCGTACGACGCCGCGTACGAGCGGCTGTGGACCGCGATGGACTGGCTCGAGGAGCGCCTCTCGACGCGCCGCTTCCTGATGGGGGAGCGGATCACCGAGGCCGACGTGCGGCTGTTCACCACGCTGGTGCGGTTCGACCCCGTGTACCACGGGCACTTCAAGTGCAACCGGAACAGGCTGACCGAGATGCCGGCGCTGTGGGGCTACGCGCGCGACCTGTTCCAGACCCCGGGCTTCGGCGACACGATCGACTTCGCGCAGATCAAGGAGCACTACTACGTGGTCCACGAGGACATCAACCCGACGGGCATCGTGCCCGCGGGCCCGGAGCTGGCGAGCTGGCTGAGCGAGCACGGGCGTGAGGCGTTCGGCGGGGACCCGTGGGGCGGCGGCACCGCACCCGGGCCCGTGCGCGAGGGCGAGCGCGTGGACCCGGAGCACACGCCGCTGCGGTGAAGTCGCTCGGCCCGGTCCGCAACGCGGGTTGAGTTGTCGCGGGTCCCGGGCTGGGACACCCGCGACAACTCAACCCGCGTTGGCATGCGGTGCGGGTGAGCGCCAGCAGGACGCGCCGAGGATTGTTGAACAATCCCCCCTCATGCCTCAAGATTGTGTGACCGGCACCTCAGCCGGGCCCGATCCGAGAGGACTGCACTGTGTCTCACGCGCCGCAGATCGACCTGAACTCCGACGTCGGCGAGTCCTTCGGCTCGTGGACGATGGGGGACGACGCCGCCATCATGCCCTCCGTCTCCTCCGCCAACGTCGCGTGCGGCTTCCACGCGGGCGATCCCTCGGGGATCGCCCAGACCTGCCGTGACGCGGTCGCCGCCGGCGTCACGATCGGCGCGCACGTGGGCTACCGCGACCTCGCCGGATTCGGCCGCCGCTTCCTGGACTGCACGCCCACCGAGCTGGCCGATGACGTCCTCTACCAGATCGGCGCCCTCGACGCGCTCGCCCGCGCGGCCGGCGGCCGGGTCCGCTACGTGAAGCCGCACGGCGCCCTCTACAACACGATCGTCCGTCACGAGGCGCACGCCCAGGCCGTCGTCGACGGCGTCAAGGCGTTCGGCTCCGACCTCCCGCTGCTGCTCCTGCCCGGCTCCGTCGCCCTGGACAAGGCGGCCGCTGCGGGGCTGCGCGGCGTCGCCGAGGCCTTCGCGGACCGCGGCTACAACCCGGACGGCACGCTCGTCTCCCGCCGCGAGCCCGGTGCGGTCCTCCACGACGAGGACGACGTCGCCACCCGCATGGTGCGCCTGGCCACCGAGGGCGTCGTCGCGGCGGTGGACGGCACGGACGTGCGCGTCGACGCCGAGAGCATCTGCCTGCACGGCGACACACCCGGCGCCGTGGCCATGGCCGCGGCCGTGCGCCGCGCGCTCGAGGGCGCGGGCGTGGCCATCAAGGCCTTCGCATGAGCGCCCCACATCACCCCGCCGCCGAGCCGCCGGCCCGCCCGATCCGCTGGGTCGGCACCCAGGGCTTCCTCGTCGAGTGCGCCTCGCTCGAGGACGTCATGGCCGTCCACGCCCACCTCACGGCCCACCCGGAGCGCGGCCAGCGCCAGGTCATGGCCGCCGCCGCGACCGTCCTGGTGACCTTCACCTCGCAGGCCGCCGCCGAGCACGCCGCACCGCGGGTCAGCACTCTCACCCCCGACGCCGGTGAGCTGACGGGGGGCCGCGTCGTCGAGATCCCCGTGGTCTACGACGGTGAGGACCTCGCCGAGGTCGGCCGGCTCACCGGGCTCGGCGTCGACGGCGTCATCCGGGCCCATAGCGAGGCCGACTGGTTCGCCGCGTTCGGCGGCTTCGCGCCGGGGTTCATGTACTGCGCCTCCGAGGCGGCCCCGTTCGAGGCGCCCCGCCGCAGCTCGCCCCGCACGGCCGTCCCCGCGGGCGCCGTCGCCGTCGCCGGGGCCTTCTCTGCCGTCTACCCGCGCACCTCGCCCGGCGGCTGGCAGCTGCTGGGGCACACCACCGCGGCCCTGTGGGACCTCGGCCGCGAGCAGCCCGCCCTGCTGCAGCCCGGCGACCGTGTCCGCTACGTCCCCGTGCGCCCGACGGCGTCCGTCACCTCCGGCACGGACGCGGCGGTCGACGCCACCCCGCCCGCCGACGCCGCGGCCGGCCTCCCGTCCGTGGCCGGCCGCCGCGGCGTCACCGTCGTGGACCCGGGGCTCCTGACCCTGGTCCAGGACCTGGGCCGCCCGGGCCTGGGCGACCTCGGCGTCGTCGTGTCCGGCGCGGCCGATCGGGACGCGGCGCGCCAGGCGAACCGGCTCGTGGGCAACCGCTCACGCGAGGCGGTGCTGGAGACCGCCCTGGGCGGCCTCACCCTCACCGCGCACGGCCACCAGGTGATGGCCCTGGCCGGCGCCGAGGCCGGCGGGACGATCACCGCGGCCGACGGCGCCACGCGCCGGGTGCCCGCCCGCACGCCGTTCGTCGTGCTGGACGGCCAGACGCTGACGGTGGACGAGCCGGTCGGCGGCCTGCGCGTGTACGTGGGCCTCCGGGGCGGGATCGACGTGCCGCCCGTGCTCGGCAGCCGCTCGACCGACACCCTGTCCGGGCTCGGCCCCGCCCCGCTGACGGCGGGGGACCGCCTCGCCCGCCGCGTCGGCCCGGATGCGAGGGGCGCCGCCGGCGCCTCCGCCGCGAGCCCGACCGCCGCCGGCGCCCCCGCCTCGGCGGAGGCCGGCGTCGCGACGGTGGGGGACCCGGAGACCTCGCTGCGCCCCATGCCCGCGCCCGGCCAGGTGGCCGTGCTGCGCGTGGTCCCCGGCCCCCGCGACGACTGGTTCGGCGAGGCGGGCCTGGAGCGCCTGTTCACGCAGGACTGGGACGTGAGCCAGCAGACCGACCGGATCGGGGTGCGCCTCACGGCCCCCGACGACGGCGCGCCGCTCGAGCGCGTGCGGGAGGGCGAGCTGAAGTCCGAGGGCGCCGTGCGCGGCGCGCTGCAGGTGCCGCCCTCGGGTGAGCCCGTCCTGTTCCTCTCCGACCATCCGGTCACCGGCGGCTACCCGGTGATCGGCGTCGTGGCCCGCGCGGACCTCAGCCTGGCGGCCCAGCTGCCGCCGGGCGCCCGCGTCCGCTTCGTCCCCCATCCCCGCCCCGGCGCCGAGACCGTCGTCGACTCCGCATCGCCCTCCGAGGAGACCCCCGCATGACCACCACCCCCGCCGCCCGCCCCGTCACGCGGGTGCTCATCGCCAACCGCGGCGAGATCGCCGTGCGCGTGGCCCGCGCCGCCCGCGACCACGGCATCGCCTCGATCGCCGTCTACTCGGATCCGGACGCCGACGCCCTGCACGTGGCCGTCGCGGACGAGGCCTTCCACCTGCCGGGCGCGTCCTCGGCGGACACCTACCTGAAGATCGACGCGGTCCTCGACGTCGCCCGCCGCGCCGGCGCCGACGCCGTGCACCCGGGCTACGGCTTCCTCTCCGAGAACGCCGACTTCGCGCAGGCCGTGATCGACGCCGGGATGACCTGGATCGGCCCGTCGCCGGACGCCATCCGCGCCCTCGGCGACAAGATCACCGCCCGCTCCCTCGCCCAGCAGGCGGGCGCCCCGCTCGTGCCGGGTTCGGACGGCCCCGTGCCGGACGCCGCCGCCGCGCGCGCGTTCGCCGAGGAGCACGGCCTGCCGATCGCCATCAAGGCGGCCTTCGGCGGCGGCGGCCGCGGCATCCGCGTGGTGCGCGAGCTCGGCGACGTCGAGGACGCGTTCGAGGCGACCGTCCGCGAGGCCGTCGCCGCGTTCGGCCGCGGCGAGTGCTTCGTGGAGCGCTTCCTGGACCGCCCCCGCCACGTGGAGGCCCAGGTCCTCGCCGACGAGCACGGCCACGTGGCCGTGCTCGGCACCCGCGACTGCTCCCTGCAGCGCCGCAACCAGAAGCTCGTGGAGGAGGCCCCGGCGCCGTTCCTCACGG
>NZ_JALJRI010000104.1:0-32933 GCF_024519795.1 Micrococcus sp. Mcc89
GCCCCGCCGGCCTCGTTGGCACCGGCCCGAGTCAACAACGTCATGACCTCTTACATCTAGGCGTGGCCCCGGACGCGACAGCGGGGCCGCCGTCGACATCCCCACCCCACCCCGCCCGTCCGCACTTTCGAACGTGATGCGGGGCCTATCTCGCGTTCGAAAGTCCCCATGACCCCGATTTCACGTTCGAAAGTGAGCTGGGCGGCGCGGGGCCGGACCGGCTCGGCCGGTCTGGGAGGATGGACCGCGGAGGTGCCCCGTGTCCCAGAAGTCCCGCAAGTCCCGTCCGCGCCCGTCGCGGCCCGCCGCGCGCCCGGTCGCCGAGTCCCCGCGCTCCCGCCCCACGCTGCGGGACGTCAACGTCCGTGAGGACCTCGCCACGGCCGCTGAGCGCGAGGGCAGCCCCGCGATCCCGGTCAGCGCGCTGATCGTGACCACCCTGCTCGTGGGCGCGTACCTCCATCTGCTGGTGCTGCAGCAGATGACCCAGCTCAGCGGCGGCCTGGCGATGCCGGACTCCCTGCTGTTCTACGGGCAGGACCACATCCGTGCGCTCTCCGCGGTCATGGACGAGGACGCCCGCGGCCAGCTGAACTGGGTGCACAAGACGGCCGGCGTGATCTTCCCGATCGCCGTGGCGCTGACGGTCACCGCGGTCGGCGCGTGGCGCCTGCGTCCCGTCGGCGCCAAGTGGGTCGTCTTCGGGCTGGGCGTGCTGTTCGCGGTCGTGGACATCTGCGAGAACATCGCGATCGAGCAGGCCATCGCCGCCGGCGGGCCGGGCGCCGGCCTGGCGGCCGCCCTGACGCTGACCCGCTGGGTCCTGCTCGCGCTGCTCGCGCTGGCGGTGGCCGTGATGCTGTGGGCCGGGCGGCGCCGTCGTCGTGGTCCCGCCGCGCGGGAGGCCTGAGGGGCTCGGCTAGACTCGCTCACCGGACCGACGCGCGGTCCGCGCCCCAGTAGCTCAGTTGGATAGAGCGACCCTCTCCTAAAGGGTAGGCCGTCGGTTCGATTCCGGCCTGGGGCACCCGGGTGGCCGGTCCGGCCGCCGCCTCATTCCGCGTCCGCGAACTGCGTGGTGTAGAGCTCCGCATACCGCCCGCCCGCCGCGAGCAGCGCGGCGTGCGTGCCGCGCTCCACGATCCGCCCGGCCTCGACCACGAGGATCTCGTCCGCACTGCGCACGGTGGAGAGCCGGTGCGCGATCACGATCGCGGTCCGCCCGGCCAGCGCCTCCCCCAGCGCCTCCTGGATGGCGCGCTCGTTGGTGGAGTCCAGCGCCGCCGTCGCCTCGTCCAGCACCACGACGCGCGGGGCCGCCAGCAGCAGCCGCGCGATCGTCATGCGCTGCCGCTCGCCGCCGGAGAGGCGGTAGCCGCGCTCGCCGACCACGGTATCCAGCCCGTCCGGCAGCGCCTCGACCACGGGGCGCAGGCGGGCCCGCTCGACGGCGTCCCACAGCTGCTCGTCCGTCGCGTCGGGGCGGGCCAGCGTCAGGTTGGCGCGCACGGTCTCGTGGAAGAGGTGGCCGTCCTGGGTCACCATGCCCACGGCCCGCTGCAGGTCCGCGAACGCGAGGTCCCGCACGTCCACGTCGCCGATCTCGACGGCGCCGGAGGTGACGTCGTGCAGGCGCGTGACGAGCGAGGCGATGGTGGACTTGCCCGCACCCGAAGAGCCCACGAGGGCCACGGTGGCCCCGGCGGGCACGGCCACGTCGATCCCGTGCAGCACCTCCTCGCCGCCGCGCGTGTCCAGCACGGCGACCTCCTCGAGGGAGGCCAGGGACACCTGCTCCGCGGTGGGGTAGGCGAAGCGCACGTCCCGCAGCCGCACGGACAGGGGCCCCTCCGGCAGGGCCGCGGGCCGCGCGGGCTCCGTGATGAGCGGCTCCAGGTCCAGGACCTCGAACACGCGCTCGAAGCTCACGAGCGCGCTCATGATCTCCACGCGGGCGTTCGCCAGCGCGGTCAGGGGGGCGTACAGGCGGGTCAGCAGCAGGGCGAGGGTGACGACGTCGCCGGCGTCGAGGGTGCCCGCGATCGCCTGGAGCCCGCCCACGCCGTACACGGCCGCGAGCGCGAGCGCGGAGACCAGGGTGAGCAGCGTGGTGAAGACGGCCTGGCGCACGGAGATGTCCACGCCGGTGGCGCGCACGCGGTCCGCGCGGCGGGCGAACTCGGCGGACTCGGCGGCGGGGCGGCCGAAGAGCTTGATGAGTGTGGCGCCGGGAGCGGAGAACCGCTCGGTCATCTGGTCGCCCATGGCCGCGTTGTGCCCGGCCCGCTCGCGGGACAGGCCCGCCAGCTTCGAGCCGACCGCCCGGGCCGGCAGCAGGAACAGCGGCAGCATCACGAGGGACAGGACGGTGACCTGCCAGCTGGTGGCCACCATCACGCCCAGGGTCAGCGCGACGGACACCACGTTCGCGACGACGCCGGAGAGCGTCCGCGAGATCGCCGACTGCGCCCCGATCACGTCGTTGTTCAGGCGCGAGACGAGCGCGCCGGTGCGGGTGCGCTGGAAGAACGCCACCGGCATGCGCTGCACGTGGTCGAACACGGCGGTGCGCAGGTCGTAGATGACCTGTTCCCCCAGCCCGGCGGAGAGCCACTTGGTGAACACGGACAGCGCCGCGTCGAGCACCGCCACGAGGGCGATCAGCAGGGCCAGCCGCACCACGAGCCCGCGGTCCGCGCCGCCGGTGATCGCGTTGACGACGTCGCCGGCCAGCACGGGCGAGGCCACGCCGAGCACCGCGCCCACGATGGACGCCGCGACGAACACGATCAGGCGGGTGCGGTACCGGCCCGCGAACGCGATGGTCCGGCGCACCGTGCCGCGGGCGAGGCTCTGCTGGGCGTCGGACTGCCCGCGGGTCATCCGCATCATGGACATCCGTGCCGCCGACTCCATGCTCATGGGCCCCTCCGCTCTCTCGACCGTTCGAGAGTCTAGGAACCGCCGGGCACGGGCGGGCGCGATTCCGCTTCCGGCGTCAGGCCGCCAGGCGCAGGTAGTCCCGCCACGCTTCGGCGGGCCGCTCCAGCTCGCGGATCCGCCACTGGGCCCCGCGCGGGCGCACCGGCTCCACCCGCAGCCGCCAGCCCAGGGCCTCGAGCGAGCGGTCCGCCTTCGCCCCGTTGCAGCGCAGGCAGCAGGCCACGAGGTTCTCCCACGTGTTCTCGCCGCCCCGCGAGCGCGGCCGCACGTGGTCCACGGTGGTGGCGTGGGCGCCGCAGTAGGCGCATCGGTGTCCGTCCCGGCGCAGCACGCCCTTGCGGGAGACCGGGGCCGCGTCCGTGTGGGGCACCCGGATGTACTGGTGCAGCAGGATCACGAGGGGCCGGCCCCACGCGCGGGTGGGGCTGCGCATCGGGTCACCGGCGTCCTCGAGCACGCTCGCCTTGCCGGTGGCCACGAGCAGCAGCGCCCGGCGGTCGGAGACGACCGAGAGGGGTTCGTAGCCGGCGTTGAGGACGAGTGTGCGCATCGGGGGCCTCGGAAGCGTGGGGACACAGGGGCGTCGTGTCTCCACGCTAGACGCGGGTGCATCGGCGCGCCGCGTGTCGCCTGCGGCGGCGGAAGAGGTTCACCGGCCCGTCACCGGGCCATCACGCCCCCGTCACGCACGACGACGGCGCGCCGCGCCTCAGCCGTCGAGACGCTCGACCCACACGTGCGCGGCCGTGGCCTCGGCCAGCTCGAGGGCCCCGCCGTCCGCGGCCGCGCCGTCCTCCGCCTCGCCCTCGACCCGGATGTACCCGGCGTCGCGGGCGGCCTCGGCACGCACCACGCGGCCGGGGGTCACGCCGGCGCCGGCCAGCTGGGCCAGCAGCTCGGGGTCGGTCTGCACGCCCTCGGCCAGCCCGCGGACGCGGAACCGGCCGGCGGTGGCGGCCTCCTCGGAGAGCCGGGCGCCCGCCAGGCCCATGTCGCGGCTCCAGTCCTCGGCGGAGGCCTGCTCGGGCCGGGGCGGGATCGGGGTGCCGTAGGGGGTCTCGGTGGGGTTCTCCAGCAGCGTGAGCAGGCGGCGCTCCACCTGGTCGCTCATCACGTGCTCCCAGCGGCAGGCCTCCTCGTGGACGAGCTCCCACTCGAGGCCGATCACGTCCGCGAGCAGGCGCTCGGCCAGGCGGTGCTTGCGCAGCACGGACACGGCCCGCTCGCGGCCCGCCACGGTCAGCTCCAGCCGACGGTCCGCGCCCACGTGCACCAGCCCGTCCCGCTCCATGCGGGCCACGGTCTGGGAGACGGTGGGGCCGGAGTGCTCCAGACGCTCGGCGATGCGGGCGCGCAGCGGGGGGATGCCCTCCTCCTCGAGCTCGAGGATCGTGCGCAGGTACATCTCGGTGGTGTCGATCAGATCCGTCATGGCACGTCCTCTTCCCTCGGGCTCTTCGTCCCGGACATCCTAGCGAGGCGTGAGTCACGTGGACGGCCGGTGGTCCCGGGCGCGGGAGAATGGGCGCGACCCGCGACCCCGAAGCGTCAGGAGCACGCATGACCTCCCCCGCCGAGATCACCATCCCCCAGGACCTGCTGCCGGCCGACGGCCGCTTCGGCGCCGGTCCCTCCAAGGTCCGCCCCGAGCAGCTGAGCGCGCTCCAGGACGCAGCCGGGCTGCTCGGCACGTCGCACCGTCAGAAGCCGGTCAAGGACCTGGTGGCGAGCGTCCGGTCGGGCGTCGCCGAGCTGTTCTCGGCGCCGGAGGGCTACGAGGTGATCCTCGGCGTCGGCGGCTCCACCGCGTTCTGGGACGCGGCCGCCTTCAGCCTGGTCCGCGAGCGCGCCCAGCATCTGAGCTTCGGCGAGTTCGGCTCGAAGTTCGCCAAGGCCACCGACCAGGCGCCGTTCCTGGCGTCGTCGGACATCCGCACCTCCGAGCCGGGCACCCGCCCCGAGCCGGAGGCCGTGGCCGGGGTCGACGTGTACGCGTGGCCGCACAACGAGACCTCCACCGGCGTGATGGCGCCCGTCGTCCGCCCCGCGGGCATCGACGAGGACGCGCTGGTCGTCGTCGACGCCACCTCGGCCGCGGGCGGCCTGCCGGTGGACGTGTCCGAGGCGGACGTGTACTACTTCGCGCCGCAGAAGAACTTCGCGTCCGACGGCGGTCTGTGGCTCGCGCTGTTCTCCCCGCGGGCCCTGGCGCGGGTCGCGGAGATCAAGGAGTCCGGCCGCTGGATCCCGGCGTTCCTGGACCTGGCCACGGCCGTGGAGAACTCCCTCAAGGACCAGACCTACAACACGCCCGCGCTGGCCACGCTCGTCATGCTGGACGCGCAGCTGCGCTGGATGAACGGTCAGGGCGGGCTGGACGCGATGACCGCCCGCACCGCCGACTCCTCCTCGCGCGTGTACGCGTGGGCCGAGGCGTCGTCGTTCGCCACGCCCTTTGTGGCCCGGTCCGAGGACCGCTCCGCCGTGGTCTGCACCGTCGACTTCTCCGACGACGTCGACGCGGCGGCGGTCGCCCAGGCCCTGCGCGCGAACGGCGTGGTGGACGTGGAGCCCTACCGCAAGCTCGGCCGGAACCAGCTGCGGATCGCGACCTTCGCCGCGACCGAGCCCGAGGACGTCGCGGCGCTGCTGCGCTGCATCGACCACGTGGTCGAGCGCCTGGCCTGAGCAGCCGGGGTGCGCCGTCTCAGCCGCGGTCGGCCGCCGCAGGCTCGGGGGCCGGGGAGCCGGGCACGCGGCCCTCGGCCACGGCCTTGAGCCGCTCGCGCTCCTCCTCGTTCACCCGCTCGGCGTACGGCACCCACGGGGGCGCCACGAGCGCACCCTCCCCCGCCATGAGGCCCGTCTCGCACACGGTGACCTGCTTAGCGCGTGGGGCCCGGGCGATCGTCACGTACCAGAGCCAGCCCGCGTAGCCGGGCATGCGGCACGCGAAGCGGTGCGTCAGGAGCCGGTCGTCGTCCACGAGCACGTCCACGTGCTCCCCCACCTCGTCCGGGGCGGCCAGCCCGGCCAGCCCCGCGCGGGCGGCGTCCACGGCGGCGGCGAGCAGCTCGTCGCGGCGCGGGGCCCGGCGACGCGCGGGCGGCGCGGCCGTCCTCTCCTCGGCGGGCGCGGGCTCGGCGTCGGGGCTCCGGTGGTCGACGCGCGGGGCGTCGTCGTGGGTGGTCATGGCTCAGGCCTCCAGGTCGTCGGCGACACGGCGCAGCACCTGCGCCATCTTCTGCGCCTGGGCGCGCTGGGGGTAGCGGCCGCGGCGCAGGCCGTTGGAGGCCTGGTCCAGCCACGTGATGAGGTCCTCCATGAGGACGGCCATCTCGGTGGCGCCGGGTCGGTGGTTGCGGACCACCGAGGGTGCGGCGTCGAGCACGCGCAGCGAGAGCGCCTGCTTGCCGCGGCGGCCCTCGGCCACGCCGAACTCCACGCGGGTGCCTCCGCGCAGCTCGGTCACCCCGGCCGGCAGGGCCGAGGCGGGCACGTGGACCTCCTCACCCTCGTCCGTCTGGGCGAACCCGAAGCCCTTGGTCGAGTCGTAGAACTTGATGCGTCCGGTGGGCATGTGCGTCACCTGCTCCTCGTCATGTGGGTCCACCGCGTCGGGCCGGCGCCGCAGGGGCGGCCGTGCTCTCGTCTCGGGTCGGCGGGGTCCGGCACCGGCGTGGCGGTGCGCCGCGGCATCGGTGGGACCAGCCTGGCCGTGCGCCCGGAGGGGACGGCGGAGGACGTGGTCGTCAATGACCTCCCAGGATAGCCCGACTAGAGTGGCAGGCATGCCTCGGACCTCCACCCTCCCCGCCTCCGCGCCCGCCGCCGACCCCGCCGATCACCGGGGCGGTCGTGGCGTCGTCCTGGTGCTGGGCGTGGCCGTGACGGCGGTGTCCGCTCTGGCCCTGGTGGCCCTGCTGGTCGCGTACTTCCTGGCGTGGCCGGCGTCCCCGGCGCTGTTCGCGCTCGCGCTGTTCGGCCTGCCCGTCGGCTTCGGCCTGATGCTGCTGCACGTCGTGCTGGGCGCCGTCCGGCGCTCGCGCCGCTGAGGCGCCGAGCCCAAGACGCCCCGCGACATCCAGCGCCCTTTCAGGGTGTTCCCAGGTCGGAGCGGTTGACTGGGTCCCATGCAGCCTCAGAACCCCGAAGCACGCCTCCTGGTGGTGGACGACGAGCCCAACATCCGCGAGCTGCTCTCCACATCCCTGCGCTACGCCGGCTTCGAGGTCACGGCCGCGGCCAACGGCCGGGAGGCCCTGGACGCCGCCGAGGAGTTCCAGCCGGACCTGGCCGTGCTGGACGTGATGCTCCCGGACATGGACGGCTTCACCGTGACCCGCCGCCTGCGCTCCGCCGGCCGTCACTTCCCCGTCGTGTTCCTCACCGCGCGGGACGGCACCGAGGACAAGATCACCGGCCTGACGGTCGGCGGCGACGACTACGTGACCAAGCCGTTCTCCCTCGACGAGGTGGTCGCCCGCATCCGCGCCGTGCTGCGCCGCACCGCCTCCCTCGACGACGACGCGGCGGTGCTGCGCGTGGACGACCTCGAGCTCGACGACGACGCGCACGAGGTCCGCCGCGGCGGCGAGGTCGTGGACCTCTCCCCCACCGAGTTCAAGCTGCTGCGCTACCTCATGATGAACCCGAACCGGGTGCTCTCGAAGGCCCAGATCCTGGACCACGTGTGGGAGTACGACTTCAACGGGGACGCCTCGATCGTCGAGTCCTACATCTCCTACCTGCGCCGCAAGATCGACGTCGGCGGCCGCGAGAAGATGATCCACACCAAGCGCGGCGTCGGCTACATGCTCCGCACCGCGGACAAGCGCTGACGTGCGTGCGCGGCTCGACGCCGCGGCGGCCCACGTCCGCCATCCGCGCGCCTGGCTGAGGGGCGCGTGGCAGGGGCAGTCCCTGCGCACCAAGCTGGTCGTGATGATCGCGGCGCTCATGCTGGCCCTGGTCGCCGTGACCGCCCTGGCGACCGCGGCGCTGTTCCGCCAGGAGGCGGTGCGCCAGCTGGACGAGGACATGGCCGCCAACCGGGACACCGTCTCGATGTACCTGGCCAACGTCGCCCAGACCGGCGAGTACTACATGCCGCAGCTGCCCATCCTGCGCTTCTACGGCGTCGTGTGGGACAACGAGGGCGCGCGGGTCGTCCAGACCCCGGTGATGCCGGACGCGGACGAGCCGGCCCTGCCGGACATCACCCCGGCCGAGGCCCTTGAGCGCGGCTCCGCCTCCTTCGAGGTGCCCGGCACACAGCCGGACTCGAGCGGCTGGCGCGTGCAGCTGTACGGGCTCAGCAGCGGCGACGGCACCATGGCCGTGGCCCTGCCCCTACAGAGCGTGACCTCCTCCGTCGAGCGCGTCACCTCGATCGTCGTGACCATCGGCCTGCTCGCGACGGCGGGCACCGTGATCGTGGCCAACCTGGCGGTCCAGCGAGCGTTCCGCACCCTGAACCGCGTGGAGCGCACCGCCGCCAAGATCGCCGCCGGCGACCTGAGCCAGCGCGTGGAGAGCGCGGCGCCCGACACCGAGGTGGGCCGGCTCTCCCGCTCCCTCAATGCCATGCTCGCGCACATCGAGTCCGCGTTCCGGGACAAGGAGATCTCCGAGGACAAGATGCGCCGCTTCGTGCAGGACGCCTCCCACGAGCTGCGCACCCCCCTGGTCACCATCCGCGGATTCTCCGAGCTGTACCGGCACGGCGGGCTGCGCGAGGAGGAGGACGTCGCCGCCGCCATGCAGCGCATCGAGTCCGAGGCCACCCGCATGACCCGCCTCGTGGAGGACCTGCTCACCCTGGCCCGCCTCGACGAGCAGCGCCCCCTCGAGCACGCCCCGGTGGACCTGCTCATCCTCGCGATGGACTCCATGATGGACGCCTCCGTGAACGCCCCGGACCGCAAGGTCACCCTCGTGGGCCCCGACGGCGACCGGGCGGCCCCGGCGCCCATCCTCGGCGACGAGAACCGGATGCGCCAGGTGGTGGTGAACCTCATGGCCAACGCCCTGCGCTACACCCCCGCCGGCACCCCCATCGAGATCGCGGTCGGCACCGTCGACCACCTCGGCGGCCAGGCCGGGGCGGACGGCGCGGGCCGCAGCTCCGTGATCGAGATCCGTGACCACGGGCCGGGCGTGTCCGAGGAGGACCGCGCCCGCATCTTCGAGCGGTTCTACCGCGCGGACACCTCCCGGCACCGCGAGACGGGCGGCACGGGGCTCGGCCTGGCCATCGTCGCGGCGATCGTGGCCCAGCACGGCGGCTCCGTCCGGCTGCTGGAGACCGAGGGCGGCGGCGCCACCTTCTCCGTCCACCTGCCGTGGGCACCGTTCGAGGACGAGGCGGACGAGGACGTCGAGGACGAGCGCCCGCCCGCACGGGACACCGACGACGACGCGGCCGGTCCGCCCACCGGCCCCCTCGCCCTGACCGCGCCGTCGGGCGCCGGCGCCAGCGCCACGGACGCCGCCCGGAGCAGCCGCCTGCTGCGCGCGGCGGAGCGGTTCCGTCGCGCCTCGGCCGAGCGCCGCCGTCGGGCGTCTGCTCCTGCACAGGCGCATCAGGCCGACGCCCCGTCCCCAGGCGAGGACGACCCGGCGGCGGAGCGGGACGCCCGTCCCTAGCGTGGTGCCCGGCGGCGCCCGCCGCCCATCAGCACTCATCAGAGGGGACAGTCACATGAGCATCGTGCAGATCGACGTCGAGGACCTGCGGGCCAAGAGCGGGGCGGTGGAGGGCTCCATCGGCCGCCTCCAGGCGGAGGTGAGCACCATGGAGGCCAACCTGCGCCAGCTGCAGGACACCTGGCGCGGCCAGGCGGCCGCGAACTTCCAGGGCGTGCTCACCGAGTGGCGCGCCACCCAGCAGCGCGTGGAGGAGTCCCTGGCGGGCATCCGCCGCGCGATGGACGCCGCCGCCACCCAGTACCAGGACGCGGAGACCGCCAACGCCGCGATGTTCCGGTTCTGAGCGTCCGGAACGGACCGGGGTGCGGCCGGCCGGCCACACCCCGGTCCCTGCTTCCTAGAGTGGAGGCATGACCGTCCTGATCGACCCGCCCGCGTGGCCCGCCCACGGCACCGTGTTCTCCCACCTCGTCTCCGACGCCTCCCTCGAGGAGCTCCACGCGTTCGCGCGGGCGGCGGGGCTCTCGGAGCGGGCCTTCGACCGAGACCACTACGACGTGCCCGCGCACCGACGTGCCGAGCTCGTGGCCCGCGGGGCGGTGCCCGTCTCCGGACGGGAGCTGGTGCGCCGCCTCGCCGCCTCGGGGCTGCGCGTGCCCGCCCGCAGCCGCGCCGAGAAGCGGGACGTCGTCCTCGCCCGGCGCTGGGCGCGGCTGTTCGAGGGCACGGCGGCGAGCCCGGACGCGGTGACGACGGCGGGACGCGGCCTGCTGGCCCGCTGGGCGGAGCCGCATCGGCACTACCACGACCCGGCCCACCTGCTCGCGGTGCTCGAGTCCGTGGACCTGCTCGAGCGGGCGGGGGCGAAGGCCGGGTCGGATCCGCGTGCGGTCCGCCTGGCCGCGTGGTTCCACGACGCCGTCTACGTCGGGGACCCCGCCGCGCCCGCCGGCCAGGACGAGGCGGACTCGGCCGCCCTGGCCCGGGACGTGCTCACCGACCCGCGGCTGGCGGTGCCGGCCGACGTCGTCGACGAGGTGGCACGCCTCGTGTTGCTCACCGCCGCCCACGACCCCGCCCCGCACGACGCGGCCGGGGCGGTGCTCTCGGACGCGGACCTCGAGGTCCTCGGCCGCTCCCCCGAGGCCTACGCCCGCTACGTGGCCGCGGTGCGGCGGGACTACGCGCACGTGTCCGACGCGGACTGGGCCCGCGGTCGCGGCGCGGTGCTGGACGCCCTGCTGGACGCCGAGCGGCTGTATCGGACCGCGCCCGGCCGAGCACGCTGGGAGGCCGCGGCCCGCCGCAATCTGGCGGCGGAACGAGCCGCGCTGTCGGCCTGAGCGGGGCGCCTCGGTGCTGGCCCGGAACGCGGCGAGGCCCGCCTCCCCGGACGGGGAGACGGGCCTCGCAGGCTGGGCGTCCGAACGGGTCGGGCCGGCTCAGCGGCTGATCACATCATGCCGCCCATGCCGCCCATCGGGTCCATGCCCTCGGCGCCGGCGGCGGCCTTCTCGGGCTTGTCCGCGACGACGGCCTCGGTGGTCAGGAACAGGCCCGCGATGGACGCGGCGTTCTGCAGGGCCGAGCGGGTCACCTTCACCGGGTCGTTGATGCCGGCGGCCAGCAGGTCCTCGTACTCGCCGGTGGCGGCGTTCAGGCCGTGGCCGTCGTCGAGGGTCTTGACCTTGTCCGCCACGACGCCGGGCTCCAGGCCGGCGTTGAAGGCGATCTGCTTCAGCGGGGCCTCGATGGCGACCTTGACGATGTTCGCGCCGGTGGCCTCGTCGCCCTCGAGCTGCAGGCCGCCGAACGCCTTGGCGCCGGCCTGGATCAGGGCCACGCCGCCGCCGGCGACGATGCCCTCCTCCACCGCGGCCTTGGCGTTGCGCACGGCGTCCTCGATGCGGTGCTTGCGCTCCTTGAGCTCCACCTCGGTGGCCGCGCCGGCCTTGATGACGGCCACGCCGCCGGCCAGCTTGGCGAGGCGCTCCTGCAGCTTCTCGCGGTCGTAGTCCGAGTCGGTGTTCTCGATCTCGGAGCGGATCTGGGCCACGCGGCCGGCGATCTGCTCGGCGTCGCCGGCGCCCTCCACGATGGTGGTCTCGTCCTTGGTGATGACCACCTTGCGGGCGGTGCCCAGCAGGTCGAGGGTCGCGTTCTCCAGGGACAGGCCCACCTCGGAGGAGATGACCTGGCCGCCGGTGAGGATGGCGATGTCGGCGAGCATGGCCTTGCGGCGGTCGCCGAAGCCCGGGGCCTTCACGGCCACGGACTTGAAGGTGCCGCGGATCTTGTTGACCACGAGGGTGGCCAGGGCCTCGCCCTCGACGTCCTCGGCGATGATCAGCAGCGGCTTGCCCGACTGCATGACCTTCTCGAGGATCGCCACCATGTCCTTCACGGAGGAGATCTTCGAGTTGACGATGAGGATGTAGGGATCCTCGAGGACGGCCTCCTGGCGGTCCGCGTCGGTCACGAAGTAGCCGGAGATGTAGCCCTTGTCGAAGCGCATGCCCTCGGTGAGCTCGAGCTCGAGGCCGAAGGTGTTGGACTCCTCGACGGTGATGACGCCCTCCTTGCCGACCTTGTCCAGGGCCTCGGCGATGAGGGAGCCGATCTGCTTGTCCGCGGCGGAGATCGAGGCGGTGGCGGCGATCTGGTCCTTGGTCTCGATCTCGCGGGAGGCGGAGAGCAGCTCGGAGGTGACGGCCTCCACGGCCTTCTCGATGCCGCGCTTCAGGGACAGCGGGTCGGCGCCCGCGGCCACGTTGCGCAGGCCCTCGCGGACCAGCGCCTGGGCCAGCACGGTGGCGGTGGTGGTGCCGTCGCCGGCGACGTCGTCGGTCTTCTTGGCGACCTCCTTGACGAGCTCCGCGCCGATCTTCTCGTACGGGTCCTCGAGCTCGATCTCCTTGGCGATGGAGACGCCGTCGTTGGTGATGGTGGGGGCGCCCCACTTCTTCTCCAGCACCACGTTGCGGCCGCGGGGGCCGAGGGTCACCTTCACGGCGTCGGCCAGGGTGTTCAGACCCTTCTCCAGGCCGCGGCGGGCCTCTTCGTCGAATGCGATGGTCTTGGCCATGTGCAGGTCCTTTCTGGACGTCGGCTTCCTACTGCTGGTGGCTGACCCGCGCCGATGCCCGCGACGGACGGCCCCTGGGGGCCTCACCGGTGGACAGGTCCTCCTCCACGGCGCCGGGCCGACCGGGGTACGGCTGGCAGTCGCGCCTTCGGAGTGCTAACCCCATTATGAGCACTCGCACCGGGAGAGTGCAAAAGGTCCGCAGTGCGGGGCCCGCCCTTCCGCGGACGGCGGACGGCCCCCGGCAGAACGCCTCGGAAGGCGCCCCGCCGGGGGCCGGAAAGGGTGCGCGGCCGGCACGGCCGCACGACGGGCGGATCAGCTGGTGACGACCACCGCGATACCGTTCACCTGCAGGTTCGGGGTCTGCATGACCGGGAAGCCGAGCTCCTTGCCGACCGCCTCGGCGGCGGCCTTGTTGGCCGAGCCGTTGTACAGGACGGTGGAGGACTGGATGCCGTAGCCGCTCCAGTTCTTCGCGTCCACCGAGGTGTAGCCGGCGCCCGTGAGCCGCTGCGCGTAGGAGGCGGCGAGGCCCTGGGTGCGGGTCGCGTTGTACACGGTGACGTGGGTGCCGCGCACGGCCGCGGACTGCGCGGCTGCACGAGAGCTCGACGCGGCCGCGGACTGTGCGGCCGCACGGGAGCTCGACGCGGCCGCGGCCTGCGAGCGCGAGGCCTCCGCCGCGGCGGCGGAACGGGACGCCTCGGCGGCCGAACGGGACGCGGCGGCGTGCGAGGACTCCGCCGCCTGGGCGGCCGCCGACCGAGACGCCTCGGCGGACTGCGCGGCGGCTTCGGAACGCGAGGCCTCCGCCGCCTGTGCCTCGGCGGCGGCACGGGACGACTCAGCCGCCTCCGCGGCGGCACGGGACGACTCGGCGGCCCGGGACGACTCGGCGGCCTCTGCGGCGGCCGCCTCCTGCGCCACCCGCGAGGACTCAGCCGCGGCCGCAGCCGCGGAACGGGACGCCTCCGCCGTGTCCTCGGACGGGGTGGCGGACTCGGTCGCGGATGCAGTCGACACCGACGCGGAGGACGCCGAGGAGGACTCGGACGACGCCGACGTCGACGTCGACGGCTCGACCGCCGGGGCCGTCGTCGAGCCCTCGGCGGCGACGGGCTCGGAGCGGTCGCCGGTGAGCCACGGCAGCACGACGCCCACGAACAGGCCGGCGAGCAGGACGAGGCCGGCCACCCAGAGCAGCGGGCTCAGGCGGCGACCCCCGCCCGCGGCGGTCGCGCCGGCAGCGGCGAAGGACTCGCGGTGCGCGCCGCGCTGGTCCGTGTACTCGGGGACCTCGTCGAAGCGGTCGGGCTGGTAGGCCATGGGTCAGTTCTCCTGGCGGGAAGCGGGCGTGGACGGCGCCGGATCCGCGGGTCCCCTCCGGGCCCGGCTGCGGGTGCCGCGCTTGCGCAGCAGCCGCGTGACCAGCAGGGGTCGGTAGGCCAGGGCGGCCTCACGGTCCAGCAATCCGTTCAACACCTGATAATAGGCGGTCGGAGACAGCCCCAGACGCTCTCGGACGGCGTGGTCCTTGGCCCCGCCGTACCGCCAGGTGGCGGCCTCCAGGTCCAGGACCGCACGCTCCAGGTCCGTCAGCTCGTCCCGCCGTGGCCGCGCGTCGGCACCCTCGTCCGGGGCCGGATCGGGCGAGACGGGCGTGGGGTGGGACATGGCGGCCACTGTACCCACCCGGTCTACCCTCGGGGCATGGAGTTCATCGCGCCCCTGGATCCGGGCTGGGAGGCGGCCCTCGCCCCGCAGGCCGCCGCGTTCGAGCAGGTCGGCGAGCGGCTGCGGGCCCGCCGGGCGGCCGGAGAGCAGGTGCTGCCGGCGCCGGAGCACATCCTGCGGGCGTTCCGTCAGCCGTTCGCGGACGTCCGCGTCCTCGTGCTGGGCCAGGACCCCTACCCGACGCCGGGCCATCCGATCGGCCTGAGCTTCGCGGTGGACCGCCACGTGCGGCCGCTGCCCCGCTCCCTGGCCAACATCCACCGGGAGCTGCACGACGACCTCGGCATCACCCCGCCCGCCCACGGCGACCTCTCCGCGTGGACGGACCAGGGCGTGCTGCTGCTGAACCGCGCCCTCAGCGTGCGGGCCGGCGCACCCGGCAGCCACCGCGCCCTCGGCTGGGAGCAGATCACGGAGGCCGCGGTGCGGGCCCTCTGCGCGCGCGGCACCCCGCTCGTGGGGCTGCTGTGGGGAGCCGACGCGCGGCGCATGGCGCCGCTGCTGACGGCGGCGGGGGCCGGCGTCGTGGAGTCCCCGCATCCCTCGCCCCTGAGCGCCCACCGCGGGTTCTTCGGCTCCCGGCCGTTCAGCCGGGTGAACCGGCTCCTCGAGGCGGCCGGCGCGGCCCCGGTGGACTGGCGCCTGCCCGACTGAGCCGGGCCGCCGGTCAGCCGCGCTGGTGCATCACGAGCTCGGTGGGCAGCAGCGTGCCCATCCGGTCGGTGATCGGCTTGGCCAGGGTGTTGCCGAAGGCGACGCCGGCCGCGATCGCCACGACGATGACCGCGGCGTTGAACAGTCCCTCGACGCCCAGCAGCGTGGCCCCGGTCTCCACGGTGAACCCGTAGACGGACCGGAACATGGTGAGTCCGGGAAGCAGGAACAGCATGGACGGCAGGACGATCACGAGCGCCGGGGCCGCGAGCCGCTGGGCCACCAGGCGGCCGAGGAACCCGACCGCCGCCGCGGCGACCGCGGGCACCAGCCGGTCGCTGACCCCGATCTGCTGCGCCGCCAGGTACGCGCCGAAGCCGGCCCCGGACACGAGACCGCAGGCCAGGATCTGCGGCCACCGCGACTGCTCCACCACCGCGTCCGCCATGCCCGCGGCCATCACGAGGCCCAGCAGCAGCAGCGGCGGATAGCTCAGCGTCCCCGCCTCGGCCAGGTCCAGCTGTTCGAATCCCAGGAGATCCCCGATGCCCACGGCGATCATGATCCCGGCCATCACGCCGGCGAACACGAGCAGCGCGGAGAGGAAGCGGCCCGCGGCGGTCACCGGGAAGCCGTGGATGGCGTCCTGCACCGCGGTGACGAACCTCGCCGTGGGCAGGAGCATCATGATGCCGCCGGCGATCACCAGCGCCGGGTTGACCGGCAGGTCGAGGGCGTGGGCCATCAGCGCGATCACCGTGGCCGTGATCGCCCCGAACATCGTGGAGAAGATCTCCGGGAAGCGCGCCTTGTCCGCCTGGACCTTGAGCCAGAAGACCAGCCAGGTGGAGACCATGCCCAGGGCCGCGCCCGTCCAGGTCCCCCCGATGAACGGCACGAAGCAGGCCACGAACACGCCGGAGAAGAGGACCTCGAAGACGGCGGGGAACGGCTTGGGCTGATGCCGGATCTCCACGAGCCGGCGCTGGGCCTCGGCCCGGTCCACCTCGCCCGCGGCGATCTCCTCGACGAGCCGGTGGACGGCCACGAGCCCCTCGAAGTTCACCGAGGCCGAGCGGACCACCCGCTGGAGGGTGAACGGGGCCTCGCCGCGTGAGGAGTCGGGCGCGTAGTTCAGGGAGATGGACTGGTTGGTCAGGTCCACCTCGGTCTCGAGGATCCCGTAGGCCTGCGTGGCCACGATGATCGAGGTCTCCACGTCCAGCGAGGCCGCCCCGAAGCTGAACATCGTCTCGCCCAGCTTGAGCGCGAAGTCCAGGGTGGTGCGGGCCTCGAGGGCCTGCGCCTCCGCGCGGCGCTGCTGCAGCGTGGAGCGCATGCGGCGCCCATACGGCGAGGAGTGCAGGCGGTCGGCCAGCACGAGCGCCTGCGTCGGCAGGTTCTCGACGAAGACCTCACGGGAGCGCCGGCCCCGCCGACGCCCGCGCTTCTCGGGCGGGCCCACGGGGACCACCGGGTCCGGGACGGTGACGTCCGGCTCGGGGATCACATCCGGGGCGGGCAGGGCGCCGTCGGCCTCCGCGGGCGCCAGGACGGAGGTGGGCACCTGCTCGGACAGCGGCGGCTCGGTCAGGGGCGCGTCCGCGGCCGGCTCCGGCAGCGTCTCCGCCTCCGGCTCGGCCGATTCCTCCGGCTCCGGCGCCGGCGTCGAGACCGGATCGGCGGCGGCGGGGCGGACCACGGGCGGCAGCGGCTCGGTCGGCTCGACGGCGACCGCGGCCGCGGCCGGGTGGGCCGACTCCGCCGGGTCGAGGTCGAGCAGGCCGGGGTCCTCCGGGTCGATCGCGAGGTCGCCGACAGCGGCGGCGTCCTCGGCGCCGGCCGGGCGCAGCACGGGGATGAGCGTGGGGACGGCCGGGGGCTCCGCGATGTGGGGGTCGAACCGCGCCGGCTCCTGGGTGCCCTCCTGCTCCATGCGGCTCACCCTCTCCTTCCGTATGCGGGCGCTGGACGCGAGACGGCGGTGGGCCGAGCCCCGCCGACGCGTCCATCCAACCACGCCGACACCTCCCCCGCCGGGGCCTTCGGCACCGCGGCCCGGGGATGCGAAAGGGCCCTCCCGGAGGAGGGCCCTGCTGCGGTGGATCTTACTGGACTCGAACCAGCGACCTCTCGCGTGTGAAGCGAACGCTCTAACCAACTGAGCTAAAGATCCGGGCGTCGCCCCATGGGGGTGACAACTCGAAAAACGATACCTCAGGCGGCGCCGCCTGTCCACCCGGGCGACGGCCACCCCGCGCACGGCGGAGCGGCCATCGAGAGCCGACGAGCACGTCAGGCGTCGGTCAGCGTGGCGCCGGGCTCGAAACCGCCCTGGGCGACCAACGAGGTCCCGGCGCCCGGGGCGGGCTCCGGTCAGGAGCTGCCACCGAGGGAGGAGACCGCCCTGGCGGCGTCCGCCAGGCCGGCGCCGCAGCCCGCGGAGCAGGACACGGGCATGGACCGGGCCGTGGACCTGAGGGTGGACTCGACCTGGGCCGGGGTGAGGCTCGGCCGCTCGGCCAGCAGCAGGGCGGCCAGGCCCGCGACGTGCGGGGTGGCCATCGAGGTGCCGTTGTAGGCGGCGTGGCCGGCCGTCGTCGGGGTGGTGGCGCCGTTGTTCACGGTCGAGATGATGTTCGCGCCCGGGGCGGTCACGTCCACGGCGGAGCCGTAGTTCGAGAACGAGGCGCGGGCGCCCTGCGAGGTGGAGGCGGCCACCACGATGGTGTTCCGGCAGTTGGCCGGGCGCACGTTGGCGGCGGGCTGGTTCTCGTTGCCCGCCGCCACGACGACGGGCACGCCGCGGGAGACGGCCGCGTTGATCGCGTTCTGGTAGGTGGTGCCGCACGTGCCGGAGCCGCCGAGGGACATGTTGATGACGTCCGCCGGGTTCGGGTTGGCCGGCACGCCCGCCACGGTGCCGCCGGCGGCCCACACGACCGCGTCGGCGATGTCGGACAGCGAACCGCCGCACTTGCCGAGCACGCGGATGGGCTGGATCTTCGCGTTCGGGGCCACGCCGACGACACCCTGGGAGTCGGCCACGGCCGCGACGGTGCCCGCCACGTGGGTGCCGTGCCACGAGGAGTCGGAGGCACCGGCGGTGCCGCACTCGCCGGCGGCGTACCAGTCGCCCTCGTCGCGCGGGTTGGAGTCGCGGCCCCCGCCGTCGCGCGCCGCCCTGCCGTCGGAGATGAAGTCGTAGCCGGGCACGACGTTGCGGTCGAGGTCCGGGTGGGAGGTGATGCCGGTGTCGATGACGGCCACGGTCGCACCGGAGCCCGTCGTGCGGTCCCACGCCCCGGGGACCCGCATGCCGTGGGTGCCGGTGAAGCCCCACTGCTGCGAGTAGAGGGCGTCCACGGGACTCAGGCCGGTGGCGGTGAGGATGGCGTCCGGCTCCACAGCCTCGACCGCCCCGGAGGCCTTCAGGTCGGCCATGAACTTCGCGGACTCGGCCTGATCCAGCTTGCGGTCCGCCTTGACCACGCGGGAGCCGAGCGCGGTCTCACGCAGCTCCTTCACGGAGACGCCGGCCTCCTTCGCGGCCTTGCCCCAGGCGTTGGCTCGGCCCTTCGCGTGGGCGGTGGCGGCGGTCTCCTTGTAGGTGACGATGAAGGAGTCGTAGCCGTCGGCGTTCGGGTCCTCGACCTGCGCCGCCGCCAGGGGCGAGGCGGCGGTCGGGGTGGCTGCCGGTGCGGCGGGGGCGTCGCCGGAGGGGGCCGCGAGCGCGGGGGACGAGGTCAGGGTCCCGCCGGCGAGGACGGCGCCGGCCACGAGGGCGCCGATGCGGCGGCGGGTGCTGCGGAGTGGGGAGGACTGCACGGGATCTCCTCGGAGTTCTGGGCCACCGGACGCGGGTGCCCGAGGGGCTCGGGCCGGGGTGACTGGGATCACGGTAAGGTCACGATTCCGTCACGACGAGGCCCAGGGTCGAAGTCTGGCGGATGGTCGAGGCATCTCTGGCGGATCCGCCAGCCAAGCCCGGCGGATGGCCACGGGCGCGCACAGCGGCGCCCCAGCGTCGGCCCGCGCCGGACACGACGACGGCGCCGCGCCCTCCCGGCGGAGGTGCGCGGCGCCGTCGGGCCCGCGGTGGGGTGGAGCCCCCTGCCGGATTCGAACCGGCGACCTGCTGTTTACAAGGCAGCTGCTCTGGCCAGCTGAGCTAAGGAGGCCTGCGGCCGGCGCCCGGGGCGCCGCGGCCGGCCCTTCCAGCGTACAAGGCCCGGGCGGACGGCGCGGGGCGCCCCCTGCGTGGGGACGCCCCGCGGACCTCGGCGACGGGTCAGCCGGGTCAGCCGGCGATCTTGGCGCCCGCCCAATCGGCGAAGGTCTTGTCCTCGCCGTCGAGGGCCCAGTTCTTCCCGTCCACGAACACGGTGGGGGTGCCGGCCACGCCGGCGACGCGCGCCTGGCGGGTGGTGTGCTCGACCGCGGAGCGGAACGTGCCGTCCTCGACGCAGGAGGCGATGTCCGCGCCGTGCTCCTGCGCGAGCTGCGTGATCGCCGCGTTGTCCAGGCCCTTGCCCTGGTGCTCGTCGTAGGTGGCGAACAGGGCGGCCACGAAGCCGTTGTAGGCCTCGGGCTTCTGGTCCGCCACGCAGTACGCGGCGTTGGCGGCGCGGGCCGAGTAGTTCTGGTTGTTCGGGGCGCTCAGGTAGTCCACCATCCGGTACTCGACCGTGGCCTCGCCCTGTTCGAGCCACTGCTCGATCTGGTCCGCGTTGGAGGTCTCGAAGTCCGCGCAGTGCACGCAGTTGAAGTCCGCGTAGAGCACGATCCGCGTCGGCTCGCCGTCCGCCCGGGCCTCGGTGTCCGGCAGGGTCTCGGGCTGGGAGCTCGCGGACTGCTTCGGCACCTCGATCCTCGAGGGGTCGACCTCGCGTTCTCCCGCGCCCTCCGCCAGGCCCGTGGCCGAGGTCAACTCGATGCCGCCCTGCTCGTTCGTCACGGCGGGGATGGGGCCGGCGGCCGCGGCGTCGTCGCCGTTGCGGTTGAGCACGAACGCGACGACGAGGCCGATCACGAGCACCGCCGCGAGGACCGAGCCCCAGATGACGCCGGTGCGGCGGCGGCGGTCCTTCCTGCGCTGCTCCTCCTGGATCTGGCGGGCACGCGCACGGGCGTCCTTCGCCGAGGTGTGCGAGCCTGACGTGTTCCGGGCCAAGGGTCCTCCTCGTGGGGCAGTCGGTCCGGGTCGAGCACCGGAGCCGGCGGGCAGCGGGCGCGCCGCGCCAGGCGAGCATAGCGGCCCTGTCTGGAAGGATCGTGACCATGGACACCGTCGAGACCCCCTCCCCCGTCGATCGACTGACCATCACGGGGGCCCCCTCGGGGGACGCCTCCGAGGACCCGGCGACGTCGCTGCTCGCCCTGCCCTGGGCGCTCCCCCTCGAGACGTGGCCGCGTGAGGTGCTGGCGGCTCTGCCGCGGGGCATCTCCCGTCACGTGGTGCGCTTCGCCCGCATGGGCGGGGGCATCGTGGCGGTGAAGGAGACCACGGAGGAGCTCGCGTTCCACGAGTACCGGCTGCTGCGCCGGCTCGAGCGGGGCCCCGCGCCGTCGGTGGTGCCGGTGGCCGTGGTCACCGGGCGCACCCACGACGACGGCACGCCGCTGCCCGCCGCCCTCGTCACCCGGCACCTGCGCTTCTCCCTGCCGTACCGCGCCGTGTTCTCGGAGCGCCTCGAGCGCCGCACCCTCGTGCGGCTCATGGACGCGCTGGCGACGCTGCTCGTGGAACTGCACCTCGAGGGGTTCATCTGGGGTGACGTCTCCCTGTCCAACGTCCTGTTCCGGCGGGACGCGGGCGGGTTCGCCGCTCACCTGGTGGACGCCGAGACCGGCGAGCTGCGGGAGCGGCTGTCCAACGGCCAGCGCGAGCACGACCTGGACGTGGCCGCCGTGAACGTGGGCGGCGAGCTGCTGGACCTGCAGGCCAGCGGGCTGCTGGACCCGGAGGTGGACCCCGTCACCACGCCGGACCTGCTCGTGGCGTCCTACCGACGGCTGTGGGACGAGCTGACCGAGCCTCTGCTGTTCCCCCGCGCCGAGCCGTGGCGCCTGGACCGCCGCGTCCGCCGCCTGCAGGAGCTCGGGTTCGAGCTGGCCGAGTACTCACTGCGCGCCGCCGACGCCCCCGGGATGATGATCGCCCGGCCCGTCGAGATCCACGCGGGCTACCACCGCCGTCGGCTGACCCGCCTCACGGGACTCGAAGTCCAGGAGAACCAGGCCCGGCGGCTGCTCGTCGACATCGAGGCCGCCCGCCGGGAGTGGGACCCGTACATGGACATCGAGAGCGCGGCGCACCGCTGGGTGGTGGAGGTGTTCGACCCCGTGGTCCACTCGGTGCCCCTCGAGCTGCGGGCCAAGCTCGAGCCCGCCGAGGTGATGCACCAGCTCCTCGAGCACCGCTGGTACCTCTCCGAGGCCCGCGGCCAGGCCGTGCCCCTGCAGGAGGCGGTGGACTCCTACGTGGACACGGTGCTGCGGACCCGCCGCGACGAGGACGCGGTGGCGCTGCACCCCACGACCACCATGCTGCGCGCCGTCCCACCCGCGGACGCGGACTGACGCCGGCCGCGGCTCAGCGGCGCAGGAGCAGGAAGCCGGGGGCCGGGACCGCCGCCGGCACCGCGCCGGGGCCGAGGGGGCCGTCGTCGCCGTGGCCGGCGAGGAGCTCGGCCCGCGTCAGGCCCGCGGGCACGGGCAGCGGCTCCGCGCCGAGGGCGACGAGCAGGATGACGTCGGCGTCCTCGCCGGCGCGGGTGAGGCGCACGTGGCGCCGGGCCGCGTCCACCTCGGCCCGGACGCGGTCGCGGCGAGGGTCGGTGAGCTGGGGCAGCGTGCGGCGCAGGCCGATCAGGGTGCGGTAGGCGGCGAGCACGCGCGCCCCGCGGCCGTGGCCGTCCGCGCCGCCCGCGGCCTCCGCCCAGTCCAGCACCGCCGCGTCCCGCGTGGCGGAGTCCTGCGGGTCGGGGACGTCGGCCGGGTCCCAGCCGTGGGCAGCGAACTCGCGGCGACGTCCCTGCCGGACGGCGTCCCCGAGCTCGGGCTCGCGGAACGAGGTGAAGAACGGCCACGGCGTCGAGGCCGCGAACTCCTCCCCCATGAAGAGCATCGGCACGTGCGGGCCGGTCAGCAGCAGGGCGGCCTCGGCCGCGAGCGCGCCCTCGGACAGGGCGGCCGCGGTGCGGTCGCCGCCGGCGCGGTTGCCCACCTGGTCATGGTTCTGGATGCTGGCCACCCACGCATGGTTGGGGAGGGCGTCCGGCACGGGGCGCCCGTGGTCGCGGCCGCGGAAGGTGGATCGGGTGCCGTCGTGGAAGTAGGTGCGCTCCATGACCTTGGCCACCGCCTCCAGCGGGGCGAAGTCCGCGTAGTAGCCGTGGGTCTCCCCCGTCGCGGCCACGTGCAGGGCGTGGTGGACGTCGTCGTTCCAGGCCGCGGCGAGGCCGAGCCCGCCGGCCTCGCGGGGCAGCACCAGACGCGGGTCGTTGAGGTCGGACTCGGCCACGAGGGGCACGGGTCGGCCGGCACGGGCCGCGATCCCGTCCGCGAGCGCGGCCATCTCCTCGAGCAGGTGCACGGCGCGGGCGTCCCGCAGGGCGTGCACCGCGTCGAGGCGCAGCCCGTCCACGCGCATCTCCTCGAGCCAGAAGCGGACGTTGTCCAGGACGAGCCGGCGCACCTCGTCCGAGTCGGCGCCGTCCAGGTTCAGGCCGTCGCCCCAGCCGGTGCCGCCCTGACCCAGATACGGCCCGAACACCTGCAGGTAGTTGCCGGAGGGGCCCAGGTGGTTGTGCACGACGTCCTGGACCACGCCGAGGCCGGCGGCGTGGGCGGCGGCCACGAAGCGGCGGTAGGCGGCGGGGCCGCCGTAGGACTCGTCGACGGCGAACCACGCCACCCCGTCGTAGCCCCAGTTCCGAGGGCCGGAGAAGGAGTTCACGGGCAGCAGCTCGACGTGGGTGACCCCGAGGTCCCTCAGGTGCGGCAGGCGGGCGATGGCGGCGTCGAGGGTCCCCTCCGCCGTGAAGGTCCCCACGTGCAGCTCGTAGAGGACGGCGCCGCGCAGGCCGCCGCCCTGGGGCGCGGCCGGATCGGACTCCACCCCGGGCGGCCCGGCCCAGCCCTCGTCCGGCCACGCGAAGACGCGGCCGGCGACGTCGCGGCGGGAGGGCCCGTGGACCGTGTCGGGCTGGCGGCGGGAGCGGGGGTCCGGCACGGGGTCCGCCCCGTCCACGCGGTAGCCGTAGCCGGGGTCGGCCGGCGGCTGGGCGGCGTCGAGGCCAAGGGCGGCCAGCGGGTCCTCCGTGGGCGTCCACCAGCCTCCGGCGGCGGGGGCCATGGCCACGACGGCGGCGACGGGCCAGCGGTCCTCGGCGTCGTGCAGGGCGCCGGGCTCGGTGTCGACGAGGACGAGGTCGACGCTCTCGGCGTGCGGCGCCCAGACGGCGTAGGGGATGGCGCGCGCGGCGTCGACGGCGGCCCGCTCGGCCGCGGCGGGGTCCACGGGGTCGGAGCCGATCGGGTGCAGGCCCGGGGCGGGGGCGTCGGCCGGACGGGGCTCGGTCACGGGGCGGTCCTCTCTCGGCGGTCGGACGGGGCGTGCGCCGGGACGAGCAGCGCGACGGGCAGGGTGCTGAGCAGTTCGTCGAGGCGCACGGCGCCGCGCGCGTCCGGGTGGACGGGGTGGCCGGTGACGGCGTCCTCCCACCGCCCAGCCGGCACGGTCACGACGGTCTGGCCCCAGCCACCCGCGGCCGCGAGGCGGACGGGCCAGCGCGTGGCCACGGCGAGCGCCCCGCCCCGGTCGAACGCGATCGCGTGTTCGGCGGCGGGGCCGGAGACGTCGAGCGGGCGGTGGCCGGTGAACAGCTCGGGCCGGTCGCGGCGGGCGCGCAGCACGCCGGCCACGACGGCCAGCTTGGCGGCGGCGGGGTCGTCGAGGCCGGGCGTGTGGCCGGCGTCGAGGCGGTCCAGCAGGTCGGCCCGGGCCGCGAAGTCCACGGGGCGGCGGTTGTCCGGGTCCACGAGGGTGGGGAAGGGCACCTCCGTGCCCTGGTAGACGTCGGGGACGCCGGGGGCGGCGAGCTGGACGAGCTTGTGGCCGAGCTGGACCACCAGGCCGGGCTCGGCGATGCGGTCCGCGACGGCCTGGAGCACGCCCCGGGCAGGCCCCTCGGGGGAGGTGACGGCGGCGGCGAGTGCGGCGAGCCGGGCCTCGAACTCGGGGTCCTGGTCCGTCCAGGTGGTGGCCAGGGCCGCCTCGCGGGAGGCCTTCTGCAGGAAGCCGAGGATCCGCTCCTCCTCCGGCGTGGTGCCGTCCGTGGGCCAGACCCCCACGATGGACTCCCAGAGCAGCCGCTCCGCGTCGGGGTGGCCGAGCGGGTGGAGGCGCCTCAGCTCCGCGAGCTCGGCGGCCCAGCGGTCGGGCTCCTCGGCGAGCACGGCGATGCGGGCGCGCACGTCCTCGCCGCGCTTGGTGTCGTGGGTGCTCAGGGTGGTCATGGCCGTCGGCCAGGCGGCCTGGCGCGCCTGCTGGGCGGCGTGGAAGTCGGCCAGGGACAGGGCGACGTGGGAGGGGTCTCCGCCGACCTCGTTCAGATTGGCCCACCGGGTGTACCGGTAGAAGGACCGGTCCTCGACGCCCTTGGCCATCACCATGCCGGAGGTCTGCTGGAACCGGCGGGCCACGGGCGAGTCCGGGTCGGTCAGCTCGGGCCGCAGGTCGCCGAGCACGTCGGCGAGGGCCGGCTCCGCCGCGGCCGCGTCCGCCAGCGCGCCCTCGAGCACGGCCAGGCCCACGGGCAGGTAGGTGCGGTACACGGGCAGGCGGGCGAGCACGGCGGCGAACGCGGCGGCCACGTCCTCGTCCGGGTGGGCACCGAGGGCGTGCACGGCGCGGACCTCCCGGACCAGCCGGGCGGTCTCGGCCGCGAGGGAGCCGGTGGCCACGTCGTGCTTGGCCCGCACCACGGCCTCGTCCCACTCCCGACGACGGCGCGCGTCCTCGGCCTCATCGCCCGCGGCGTCGGGGTGCATGAAGACGCGTTCGACCTCGCCGAGCGCGTCGTAGCCGGTGGTCCCGTCCACGGGCCAGTCCGCGGGCAGCGCCTCACCGGGCTCGAGGATCTTCTCCACCACGAGGTAGCCCTCCGGGAGCACGTGGGAGCGCAGGCGTCGCGCGTAGCCGGCCGGGTCCGCCAGGCCGTCCGGGTGGTCCACGCGCAGCCCGTCCACGAGCCCTTCGCGGACCCAGCGGGCGGGTTCGGCATGGACGGCGTCGAAGACCTCGGGCTCCTCCACCCGGACGCCCGCGAGCGTGGTGACGGTGAAGAACCGGCGGTAGTTCAGCTCGGCGTCGCCGCGGCGCCAGCCGACCAGCCGGTAGTGCTGGCGCTCGTGCACGGCGCGGGCCAGGCGGACCTGCTCCGCGGTCGGCTCCTTCGCCGGGTCCGCCGCCGCGAAGACCTCCGCGGCGCGCAGCCCGGTCTCCGCCTCGGCCGCCTCGAGCGATCCGGGGGCGAGGGGGTAGACGTTGTCCCAGTAGCGCAGACGGCCGCCCTCGGCGTCGACGACGAGACGGTCCAGTTCCGCGTCCGCGTCCCCGTCAGGGCCGTCTCCCAGCACGGGGATGAGCAGGGACCCGCCGCCGGCCGCCCAGTCCACGTCGAACCACGCCGCATGCGCCGCCTCGGGACCGTGGGTGAGCACGTCCCACCACGCCGGATTGGCCTGGGGCGTGGCCACGCCCACGTGGTTCGGCACGATGTCCACGAGCACGCCCATGCCCGCCTCGTGCGCGGCGCGCGCGACCATGTCCAGCCCCTCGGCCCCGCCGCGGGCGGCGTCCAGCCGGGTGGGGTCCACGACGTCGTACCCGTGGTCGGAGCCGGGCTCGGCCTCGAGCAGCGGCGAGAGGTAGAGCCAGTCCACGCCCAGGCGCCGCAGATAGGGCACGAGCCCGGCCACGGACTCCAGCGGCAGATCCGGGCTGACCTGGAGCCGGTAGGTGGACGCGGGGGCGGAACGGACGGTCGAGGTGCTCACGCGGCGACGCTAACAGAGGCCCCCGACGCGGCATCAGGCCCGACGGGCCGGGGCGGGAAGGTCAACGCGTCTCGACCGGACGGGCGAAGATGTCCTCCCCGACGACGGGCTCGCCCGAGGACTCCAGCAGGACCATCTCGTCGCGCAGCACGGTGCCGTCGGCCTGGGTCAGATCGGCCACGAAGCCGGGGCCGGACTGGCGGATGCGGTCCACCGCGGTGTAGCCGTACTTCGCCTCGAGGTTGCCGCGGAACGCGTCCAGACCCTGGACGTGCAGGACGGCGCCCGTCGCGCCGAGGGCGACGGCGGCCGCGAGCGCGACAGCCCCGACCCCGCGCTGGGTGCGGGTGTCCTCGAGGAGTCCGATCTCCGGGTTGCGGCCGTGGGTCGCGGCGAAGCGCCGGTGCCGCCGGGCACGCCACAGGCCGACGACCACGAGCGTGCCGCCGACCACGAGGGTCAGTGAGGCCAGCCAGTAGAGGATCCAGGGGGTCACGAGGTCGACGTTCGCAAAGTCCATGTCCCAGTGTGACACAGGCCTCACTCCGGCGGGAGGGCACGCGGCCGGTCGCGCCTCGTCAAGGCAGCGG
Source organism: Micrococcus sp. Mcc89 (assembly GCF_024519795.1). NCBI lineage: Bacteria > Bacillati > Actinomycetota > Actinomycetes > Micrococcales > Micrococcaceae > Micrococcus > Micrococcus sp. Mcc89. The sequence continues at coordinate 26,725 of NZ_JALJRI010000104.1, forward strand.
CCGGCCCCGCGCCGCGGTCCACAGGCGGTGCCACTGCGCGGAGTCCATCGCCTCGGCCACGGAGGCCGCCTCGGCGCACGCGGCGACGCGCTCCGGGTCCTGGGTGCCGATCACGGGCCGCACGCCCCACGGCAGGCGCAGCAGCCAGGCGAGCACCACGGCCTCCCGGCTGACGCCCAGCTCCGCCGCGACCTCGCCGACGACGCCGGCCGCGCCGTCGTCGCCGGAGCTGAACCGACCCTGCCCCAGCGGACCCCAGGCCTGCAGCTCGATCCCCTCCGCGGCGCACACCGGGCCGAGGCGCCCGGCGTCGGCGTCCGCGGGGGCGTCCGGGTGGTTGGCGAGCACGACCGCCTCCACGAGGGTGCGGTGGTGCAGGCCGAGCTCGACCTGGACGCACGCCAGCCCGGTCCCGTCCGCCGCCTGGCTCTCGAGCTCGCGCTGGAACTCGAGGACGCGGCCCACGCCGAGGTTGGAGACGCCCAGCTTGCCGACCAGGCCCGCCTCCCGCGCGTCGAGGAAGGCGCGCACGGTGTCGGCCACGGGCGTGAGGACGTCGGGCCGGTGGATGATCAGGGTGTCCACGCGCTGCTCGCCGAGGCGGGACAGCGAGCCCTCCAGCGAGGCGCGCACGTGCTCGGGCGAGGAGTCGTAGCGGGTCAGACGCCGCCCGGCCGGGTCCGTCTCGTGCAGGACGATCCCGCACTTGGTCTGCACCTTCAGGGCGGAGCGCTCCTCGTAGGGCAGCTCGTGCAGCAGCCGGCCGGCGGTCTCCTCGGAGCGGCCGGCCCCGTAGATGTCCGCGGTGTCCAGCAGGTCGACGCCGGCCTCGATCCCGGCGCGCAGGGCGCGGCGGGCACGCTCCACGGCCGCCTCGGCCTGCGCTGCGCCCGCGGGCCCCTCCGGCCTCGCCCCCGGGTCGGCGTCCGGGGGCGGCGGGGGAACGGACCCCCAGGCCATGGTCCCGAGGACGATCGGGGTGGCCGGAGTCGGGTCGAGGTCGAGCGGCGGATGCGTGGGGGCTGTGCTCATGGCCTCACCGTCTCACGTCCGCCCGCCCCGGGTCCGGACCCGCCGCCCTGTGATGGGATGGGTCCATGAAGCTCGCCACGTTCCGCCAGCCCGACTCCGACGCCGCCTACCCCGGCGCCACGTTCGCCGCGGTCATCACCTCCGTGCACCCCGAGGACCCCGAGGTCGCCGTGCGCGCCGTCGCCCTGCCGGACTGTCGCGACGTCGGCGAGTACCTCACCGCCACGCCGGAGGAGCAGCGGGAGATGGTGGAGGGTGCCCTCCGCGCGGCGCAGGCCGACCGGTCCCTCCTGCTGGACACCTCCGGCCTCGTCTACGACACGCTCGTGCCCTTCCCCACCAAGGTGTTCTGCGTGGGCCTGAACTACACGAACCACATCGACGAGACGGGCCTGGAGCGCCCCGAGCATCCGACGCTGTTCGCGAAGTTCCCGCAGTCCCTCACGGGTGCGCTGGACCCGATCGAGGTCCCCGAGGAGGACCACCGGGTCGACTACGAGGGCGAGCTGTGCATCGTGGTCGGGGAGCCGGGCCGGCGCATCGCCGTCGAGGACGCCCCGGAGCACATCGCGGGCTACGCGGTGGCCAACGACATCTCCATGCGCGGCTTCCAGGGCCGCACCTCCGAGTGGCTGCAGGGCAAGGTGTGGGAGGCCTCGACGCCCGTGGGTCCGTGGCTGGTCACCCCGGACGAGTTCCCGGCGGACGCGCGCGTCCTCACGCACGTCAACGGTGAGCTGCGTCAGGAGGACAGGGTCGCCGACGTCGTCTTCTCCCCCGCCGAGCTGGTCTCCTACGCCTCGCAGCTGATCACCCTGAACCCGGGTGACCTGATCCTGACCGGCACGCCCGCAGGGGTCGCCCTGGCCCGCCGGGACGCCGAGGGCCGCCGCCCGTGGCTGCGTCCCGACGACGTCGTCGAGGTGGAGATCACCGGGCTGGGACGCCAGCGCAATGAGCTCGTCTGAGGCGGCGCCGGCGGACGCCCTGCCCCGCGTCGTCGGCATCCTCGGTGCGGGGCGGGCGGGCACCGCGCTGGCACGTGCGATCGCGCGCATCCCCCGCCTCTCCCCGGGCACGGCCGCCCCGCGGGTGATGGTCGCGGGCACGCGGCGCCCCGCGGCGGTCCAGCGCCACCTGACGATCTACGCGCCCAAGGCCGTCGCCGTGTCGGCCGAGGACCTGGCGGCGGAGGCGGAGCTCGTCGTCGTGGCCGTGCCGCGCGAGGCGCTCGACGACGTCGACCCGCTCGCCCTCGCCGGGCCGGCAACGCGCGCCGTGGTGGACCTGACCAACACGTGGGGGGACGAGCCGGTCCCGGCGTGGCTCGACGACGACGGCGCGCCCGGCTCCGTCCGGATCGCCGCGCGCTGGGCCGCCGCGGGGCTGTGCGTGCCCGTCGTGCGCGCGTTCTCGGAGATCTCGCACCACGACCTGGAGGATGCCGGGCGTGCCACGGCCCCGCGCCGCGCCCTCGCGGTGGGCACCGAGCGGACTGACGCGGCGCCCGAGCCGGCCGCGGTCGCCGCCGCGCGCGACACGGTGGTCGCCCTCGTCACCGCGATGGGCTTCGACGCGGTCCCCTACACGGGCCTCGACCGGGCCGGGGTCCTCGAGCCGGGGGCGGCGGGGTTCGGCACCGCGCACGATGCCGGCCGGCTCGCCGCGCTGCTCGCCGACGCGCCCACCGGCTGAGGCGCGCCACCCGCCCGGCGGTACCTAGGCTGGGCGGGACCGCCGACCCTCCCAGGAGGCCCCCGTGACCCGTCCGACGCACCGCACCGCCCGCCGCACGCTCACCGCGGTCGCCCTGTCCGCCGCCGCCCTCACCGGACCGGCGGCGTCCGCCACCGTCGTCGCCCTGCCGGTCACGGCGGGGGTCACGGGCGCCGCCGCGCCGCAGGCCCACGCCGTGGCCTGGGACCAGGTGGAGCTCGTGGATGACGCGGGCGTGATCGACCTCGCCCAGCTGCGCCGTGACCTGGCGGGGATCGAGTTCCGGGAGCCGACCCGCGTCGCCGTGGTCACCGAGCGCGGCCCGGACCTGTCCGCACTGGACGACGACCGCGCGTCTCAGGCGTTCAACGGGCGGGTGCTCGAGCGGGCTCGCGCGGAGCACCCGGACTGGCTCAGCGCGGACGGCCAGAAATGGGCCGACGGCCTCGTGATCGTGGCGCTCGACCCGGACAACCGGTTGATCGGGGTGTACGTGGGCGAGGACCGGATGCTCAGCACGGACCGGCTGCGGGAGGTGCGCGAGGCCGGACACGAGGCGGCCCGTGCGGCCCGGTGGACGGACACGGTCGTGGAGGTGACGGACGCCGCCGCCGAGCTGATCGGGCGCCCCTGGTGGCAGGCTCCCGAACTGTGGTTCGGCGCGGGGATCGTCGGTGTGGCGGGCGGCGGCGCCGCGGCCGCGGCGCTCGCGAGCCGACGGCGTCGCCGCCGCCGGACGGCCGACCTGCTGGCCGAGGCCCGCACCCACCTGACCTCCGTCACCCTGGAGATGGACGCCACCGAGGTGAACGCGTCCACGGTGCCCGAGGACTCGCCCCACGCGGCCGCGCTGATGGAGCGCTTCCGCGGCTTCCGGCGCCAGGCGCTCGACGCGTCGGCGGAGCTGGACCGCCTCGAGGCCCTGCCGGAGCGCAGCCTGCATCGCACGGAGCACGCCCGGGCCGCGGAGGACGTCCGGGACCGCGCCCGTGAGCTCGACCGCCTCGACGACGCCGTGGCCGCGGCGAACACCTTCCTCAACCGCCACCCGGGGTGGCCGGCGGCGTGGGACCAGCAGACCGCCCCGCTGCGGGCCGACCTGGACGCCGTCGGCGCGCTGGCCTCCTCCGTCGGCTCCGCCGGGCCCGTCCGATCCGCCGTCGCCGCGCTGGAGTCCTTCCGCACCGAGGCCCAGGACCGACTCGAGGCGCTGGGCGCGGACCTCCAGGACGAGCGCCTGACCCCGGCCGCGGCGCTGGGCGAGCTGGATGCGCTGCGGCGTCGCCTGACCGGGCTGGTCTCCGCCCTCGCCGACGCCGAGGTGGCGGCCTTCGGCAAGGACGAGGCCGAGCGTGAGCTGCTGCGCGACGAGCTGCGCACGCACCGTGGCCCGGCCCGGTCCGCGCGCGGCTCGATCCTGGACTCCGCGCTGCCGGCGGATGCCTACTGGACGGTGGTGGCCTTCACCACGGGCCACCAGGCCGGCGAGCGGTCCGTCCAGGACCACCGCCAGGCGCAGTCCAGCTCCTCCGGGACCGGCTACGGATCCTCGGGCGGCTCGTTCTCCGGGGCGGGCTCGTCCGGCCGATTCTGAGCCGGCCGGGGCCGGATCTGAGCCGGAAGCTCGTCCGGGGCCGGCACCCGGCCCCTGGCCCACCGCCCCGTTCTGCGAGCCAGTGAAGGACCATGACCGCCGCTGACACCCCCGCACCCCGCCAGGACCCCCTCGCGTTCTTCCTCGACAAGGCCGTGCCCGAGGCATGGCACGCGGTCGGGCCGCTGGCCTCGGCCGCGCGCGGCGCCGCCGAGCAGGCCGGACTGGACCGGCAGCTCGTGGAGCTCGTGAACCTCCGGGTCTCCCAGCTCAACGGCTGCGTGTTCTGCCTGGACCGGCACACCCGCCAGGGTGCCGACGCCGGTCTGAGCGTGCAGCGCCTGGGGCTGCTGCCGGCGTGGCGTGAGGCCGGGGCCGTGTACTCGGAGCAGGAGCGCGCTGCGCTCGAGCTCGCCGAGGCGGTCACGGACCTCCCCGAGCAGGAGCAGCTGAACTACGTGCAGGCCTCCACGGCCGCCGCGCTCACGGACGCCCAGTACGCGGCCGTGCAGTGGGTCGCGATCGTGATGAACCTGACGAACCGCATCTCGATCCTGTCCCATCACCCCGTGCGGCGCCGGGACGGCTGACCCCTTCCCCGCCGCCGGCCCGGCGGCGGGGTCCACCCAGGAACGAGAGGACCGACCATGACCGAGCAGACCCCCAGCCTGGAGCACCCGCAGGTCCGCAAGAACGGGGAGAGGTACGAGATCGTCATCGACGGCGCGGGCACGGTGGCCGGCTTCACGGTGGCGATCGACGACGACACCGCCGACGGCCCGGCCCCGCGGATCTTCCCGCACACCAAGGTCGACCACCAGTACGAGGGCCGGGGTCTGGCCTCGACCCTCGTGCGCGAGGCGCTGAAGGACACCGTGGCCGCGGGCCGCCGGATAGTCCCCGTGTGCCCGTACGTGAAGGACTGGGTGGACGAACACGACGACGTGGCCGGCGAAGTGGACCCGGCGGGCCCCGAGCATCTGCGGTTCCTGGAGTCCCGCCAGGACTGACGCACCGCACCCGGTGAGCACCCGGAGACGAGAAGAGCCCCCGCCGATCCGGCGGGGGCTCTTTCTGGTCGGGGTGACAGGATTTGAACCTGCGGCCTCGTCGTCCCGAACGACGCGCGCTACCAAGCTGCGCCACACCCCGTTGGAGGTCTCAGACCTGAATCCAACAGAGAGCGACTATACCAGCCACACCGGGTGCCCCCAAACCGAGATGCGGGGCAGAATCTCACGCGTGAGACCTCTGCGCACCCCGCGAATCCGAGAGAGGCCGGCATGAGCTGGTGGCCGTTCCCGCGTTCCTCCGCGAGCCCCTCCCCCGACGACGACGGCGCCCCGGCCGCCGCCGAGCTCGAGGAGGCCGTGGCCGCCCTGCGACAGCTGTTGCGCGCGGAGCGGCACCGACTGCGCCCGGACAGCTGGGCCCTCGCGTGGGAGATGGTCGAGCACGCCGCCGAGTACGCGCCGGCCTGGACTCGCCTGCAGCGCACACGGCCCGTGGAGACCCAGGAGCTCGTGCTCGCCCTCACCGGGCGCTTGGAGCCGCTGCTGCGCGACTTCCTCGCACTCCCCGACTCGGAGAAGCCGGCCCATGCCGACGCCGTGCACGCGCGCCTTCGGGAGCAGGGCACGGAGCACGGCCGGCTGCGCCGCCGACTCACCCGCGCGCTCACGGCACGACTGCGGGCCGGCGAGGAGCTCTGAGCGCCGCGGGTGAATGCACCCGGAACGCAGAAAGCCCCGTGCAGATCGCACGGGGCCGCCCGGTGAATCCTCCCGGGAATGCGGGAAGGGCCTCGCACCCACAGTGCGAGGCCCTCCCTCAAAGAATGTCCGGCGGCGACCTACTCTCCCACAAC